>NZ_JAATOS010000111.1:0-11358 GCF_011806505.1 Salipiger sp. HF18
GGGCGGGCGCCGTGGCCCGCCCCTAGGACTTTACTTCGTCACGACCCAGTAGGACGCCGCCGTGGTGGCGCCCCCGGAGATGAAGTTCTGGACGTTGTCCCGCATCGCGTGCTGTTCGATCTGCTGGAACATGATGCCGAAGGGCGAGACGGTCTGGTGCTCCTTCTGCAGCGCCAGGTACATCTCCTTGCGGGCGTCGGTGTCGTTCTCGGTGACGGCGGCGAGGGTTTCCTCGCTCATCTCCGGGATGCCCCAGGCGTTGCGCCATGCCAGCAGGCCGGTGGCGCCGGCCTCGTCCGAGTTCTCGGGGTTATAGGCGAAGGTGCCGGCGTTGGTGTTGGGGTCGGGATAGTCCGGGCCCCACGCGCCGAGGTAGATGTCGTGCTCGCGCGCGCGGTAGCGGTCGAGCGTCTGCGCGCCGGTGCCGACGATCAGCGACACGTCGCAGCCGAGCTGGCTCCAGGTGTTCTGCAGCGACTGGGCGATGTCGATGCGCTCCTGCGCGTCGCGCACCGAGATCTCGATGGCGCCGCAGTCGGGGAAGCCGGACTCGGCGAGCGCCGCCTTGGCCTTTTCGATGTCATACGAGAACGGCTTGTCCTCAAGCGCGCCGAGGAAGGTCAGCGGCAGGAAGGCCTGGTGTACGGTGTACTGGCCGTTGAGGAAGCTGCCCGACATGCCGGCGTAATCGGTCGCCCACTTGAGCGCCTCGACCACCTTGGGATCCGAGAGCATCTCGTTCTTCTGGTTGGCGGACCAGTACATCAGCCGGCCCTTGAGCTCGTCGACGACCTGCAGGCCGTCGGTCTCCTTCACCGCGGCGATGTCCTCGGGCGAGAGGTTGCGGGCGATGTCGATGTCGCCGCGCTCGAGCTGCAGGCGCTGGGTGGCGGATTCCTGGATGTGCTGGACGATCACCCGCTCCATCGCCGGCTTCTCGCCGCCGTAATTGGGGTTGAGGTCCATCAGGACCGACTCGTTGGGCTTCCAGTCCACCACCTTGTAGGGGCCGGAGCCGGCGGTGTTGGTGCGCAGCCACTCGGCGCCCATGTCGCCGTCGGTCTCGTGCTCCATCACCGTCGCCATGTCCACGATGCCGCCGATGGTGGAGGTCAGGCAGTTCAGCACGAAGGAGACCGCGTATTTCTGGTCGAGCTTGATGACCAGCGTCTTGTCGTCGGTGGCGACGATGGTCTCCTCGACGTTCTCGGGGGTGAAGCCGAACTGGGTGAGGATGAACGACGGCGTCTTGTCGAGGGTCACCGCGCGGCGCAGCGAGAACTCGGCGTCCTTGGCGGTCACCGGGTTGCCCGAGGCGAAGACGTGGCCGTCGGCCATGGTGAAGGTGATCTCGGTGCCGTCCTCGGAGATCTCCCAGCTTTCGGCGAGCTGCGGCTCGAAGCCCGCCTCAAGGTCGAGCGGATCGAAGTTGACCAGCTTCTCGTAGACGTTGCGCGACACGTCGGCGCCCGCGAACTCGAAGCTTTCCGCCGGGTCGAGGGTCTTGATGTCGTCGATCCGGTTGGCGATCCCCAGCATGTTGGGCGGCGTCTCGGCCATGGCGGGCAGGGCCACCGAGCCCAGCAGCACCGCCGTGAGCGCGGCGGCCTGGAAACTGCGTGAAGTTTTCATGGTTTGGTCTCCCTCTTGGTTATCCTGTCGGTTCTGCGGCCCGCTGTTACGGTGCCGTTCAGTCTTGTGTCGCTTGCCCTCAGTCGCGCCAGGTCCGGCGCAGCACGCGCAGCCAGTTCCCGTAGCAGAGCTTTTCCATCAGCGCGGAATCGATGCCGTGGGACGTCATCGCGGCGCGCAGGGCAGGCAGCCCGGCGCAGTCCCTGATGTCCTTCGGCACCAATGCCCCGTCGAAGTCGGAACCGAAGCCCACCCGGTCCTCCCCCAGGAATTTGATCAAATGGTCAATATGCCGGAGCATCAGGTCAAGGGAAAAGTCGCTGTCCATCTGGCCGTCGGGACGCAGGAAGGCAGAGGCAAAGTTGAGACCCACCATGCCGTCACTCTCGGCAATTATCCCGAGTTGCCGGTCGGTTAGGTTGCGCGAATGCGGCGTGACGGCCCAGGCGTTGGAATGCGTCGCGACCAGCGGCGCGTCCGAAGCGGACGCCACGTCATCGAAGCCCTGTTCATTCAGGTGACTCAGATCGAGCATGATTCCGAGCTTGTTGCACTCGGAGACGAGTCGTTTTCCGTGCTCGGTGAGCCCCGGACCGGTGTCGGGCGTCGAGGGGAATCGGAACGGAACGCCGTGGCCGAAGATGGTCGGGCGCGACCAGACCGGCCCCAGCGAGCGCAGTCCGCGGGCGTGCAGCTGGTGCAGGGTCTCGAACTCGGGGTCGATGCCCTCGGCACCCTCGATGTGCATGATCGCGGCCATCCTGGGGCCGTGGATCGCGGTCTCGAGCTCGGGGACGGTGCGGCAGATGGTGACCGCGCCCGCGGCCTCCAGCGCTTCGAGCGCCTCGGCGCCGCGCAGGGTGGTCTCGAGCCCTTCCTCGAAGGGGATCATCGGCGGCAGGGGCAGGTCGTACTCGGCCCGCGTCATCTCTTCCTGCCGCTCGGTGCGGTTCGAAGGCGAGGCCACGAAGATGGCGAAGAAGCCACCGCCGAAGCCGCCCTTGATGGCGCGGGGCAGGTCGATGTGGCCATCGGGAAGCCCCGCCGCCACTCCTTCTGCCGTGGCGGCCCCGCGCAGCAGGCGCAGGATCAGGTCATTGTGGCCATCGAAGATCGGCGGGGTCGTGGGGGCGGCGGTCATTCTGTGCGGTGCTCCGGTTTCCTGTACTGACAGGAGACTGGCACCGCGACTTGTTCGCCTGCAAGTGGGTTCAGCTCAGCAGGTAGGCGTAGGCCAGGACCCAGAGCGGAAGTGCGACCAGACAGACCAGCATGTAGGTGCCGTTCCAGCGCAACCCGACGTGGCGGGCGCTGACGTTGCCGAAGGAGCCGATCAGCAGCGTCGTGGCGGTGAAGGGCGAGCTGATGCCGCCGAGCGCCCAGCCCGCGCAGATCGCCGAGACCAGCACCGCGGGGCTCACGCCCAGCTCGGCCGGCGTCGGCAGCAGCGGGGCGATCAGCGTAACCGCAAGGATCGGGTTCATCGCGAACTGACCGCAGAGCGGGATGACCCAGATGAGCCCGGCCAGGACCAGCCAGTGCGGCAGGTCCTCGGGGTGGAAGCCGCTCGCCTTGACCAGCGGTGCCAGCAGCGGTGCGCCGACGGTGCCGATGTAGCCCGCCATCATCAGCAGCAGCACCTCGGAGCGGTAGCCCGGCATGTCGCGGAAGGTGTAGTCGCGCAGGCGCTCGCCCAGCGGTGTGCCGCCGTCACGGGCCTGCAGCCATGTCCAGACGAAGGCCATGATCGGCACGATCACCAGCACGAGGCCGATGACGCGGATGCCGGTGATGGCGCCGAGGATGACGACGCTGGTCGCGAGGATCGCCAGCAGGGCCAGCAGCGGCAGCATCAGGGCCCACGAGCCCTCGGGCTTGCCGCGCGGCGGCAGCGGGTGCGACAGCCGCGGCTTGAAGAGCGTGTCGAGCCCCCAGCCCAGCAGCGTCATGATGACGGCGGTGATGAAGCAGGGCAGCACGACACCGCCCCAGCTTGCGCCGGGGATCAGCGCGGTCGAGATGGCGACCGAGAAGGACAGCGGCGACCACGGCAGCGAGACGACGAAGCCGCGCTGGATCGCCAGCAGCATGCGGCGGCGGCGGTGATTGCGGATCTCCTCGTCCGGCTCCTCGTGGGCGGCGGCGGTGGCGAGCGAGCCCAGAAGCGCGATCGAGCCGTAGTTCAGCAGCAGCGCAAAGGCGGTCCCGCCCAGCGTCAGCGCGAGATAGCGCTTGCCCGGCGGCTGGCGCGACAGGAAAGAGCCGCCGGCACGGATCGCCTCGGACGGCTCGGCGGCGGCGCGCAGCGTGGCCAGCGCGGTGAAGAAGGCGGCGATGAAGGTTCCCGAGTGCATCGCGGCGGTGACGGTGCCGCGCCAGTCTCCGCCCTTCATGATCAGCGCCGCGGTCAGCGCCAGCGCCACGTAGACAAAGGCCTTGCGGCCGGGTTTGACCTGCAGGAACAGCGCCCCCACGAGGATCACCCAGAGCAGGTAGGCCAGCGGATCGAGCGCATCGGTGCGCCCCCATTCGCGGACTGCCACGAGCGCCGTCACGGATATCAGCAGGAGCCCGGTCAGGCGGTGAAGAAGGGGGGCGGTCATGGCCGGGCCGCGCTCCGGGGACTGTCGCATGGGGCGATCCGGGGCCTTTGCTGTGTCTGTCGCGTCCGGCACTTCGGGCCGGGGCCGGGCACGGGGCGCGCGGACGGGGCCAGATCGGTAAGGACTCGTGACCTTTTAGACCAGCATTCGCCCCCGGCGCAATCACCTGACGTCAGCTGTGGCGCGCGGGGCTGTCGTCAAAGCTTCATCCACCGGTGACCTTTCCGACATGGCCGCGACACGAAGCCGATACCTGCGGGCGCCTATACGTCTTCCCGGAACAGGACACGCAGGGGGATGCATGCTCGTCGTAGACCAGCTGACGAAGCGCTTTGGCGCCAATACGGCCGTGGACAACGCGAGCTTTACCGTCGACCGCCCGCTGATGATCGGCATCATCGGCCGCTCGGGCGCCGGCAAGTCGACCTTCCTGCGCATGATGAACCGGCTGACCGACGCCAGCGAGGGCGAGATCCGCTTCGAGAGCCGCAACGTGCTGGCGCTGAAGGGCGCCGACAAGCGGGCGTGGCAGTCGGACTGCGCGATGATCTTCCAGCAGTTCAACCTCGTGCCGCGCATGGACGTGGTTTCGAACGTGCTGCACGGCACACTGGCCAAGCGCCCGGTGCTGTCGACCATGTTCAACCTCTACCCGCGCGAGGACATCCACCGCGCCATCGACATCCTCGAGCGTCTGGGCATCGCCGCCCACGCCGCCAAGCGCGCCGAGGCGCTCTCGGGCGGCCAGCAGCAGCGCGTCGCCATCGCGCGCGCGCTCATGCAGGACCCCAAGGTGATCCTCGCCGACGAGCCCATCGCCTCGCTCGATCCGATGAACGCGCAGATCGTCATGGAGGCGCTGCGCCGCATCCATGACGAGGACGGCCGCATGGTCATCGCCAACCTGCACACGCTCGACACCGCGCGGCGCTACTGCGACCGGGTGATCGGGATGCGCGACGGGCGCATCGTCTTCGACGGCACGCCCGCGCAGCTCACCACCGGCGTCGCCCGCGACATCTACGGCGCGGGCTCGGATTTTTCCGAGGACGCCACCTCCACCGAAATCCGCGAGCCCGCGGCCGTGACCGAGATCCGGCACGCCGAGGTCGCGCTCTGATCCAGCTTCCATGGGGCCCAACAGGGACGGGCCCCTCAGTGTCAAAAAGGGGAAGAACCATGAAGAAACTCATTGCGGCCGCTCTGGCCACCACCGCCCTCTGCTCGGCCGCTTCCGCGCAGGAGATCACCGAATTCCGTCTCGGCATCCTCGGCGGCGAGAACGCTCAGGACCGTCTGGCCAGCAACCAGTGCTACGCCGACAAGATCGCCGAAGCGCTCGGCGTCGAGGTCAAGGTCTTCACTCCCGCTGACTACAACGGCGTGATGCAGGGCCTGCTCGGCGGCACCATCGACGCGGCGTGGATGGGCGCCTCGTCCTATGCTGGCACCTACATCGCCGACCCCGAAGCGGTCGAGCCGGTGCTGGTGAAGCAGAACGAGGACGGCTCGATCGGCTACTACTCGATCGGGTTCGCCCGCGCCGACAGCGGCATCACCTCGCTCGACGACCTGAAGGGCAAGAACTTCGGCTTCGGTGACCCGAACTCGACCTCGGGCTACCTGATCCCCTCGATCGAGATCGACGCCGCGGGTTACTCGATGGAGCCGGGCAGCTACTTCGGCGACGTCGTCTTCACCGGCGGCCACGAGCAGACCATCGTTGCCGTCAACAACGGTGACGTCGACGCCGGCGTGACCTGGGCCGACGGCCAGGGCGCATGGGAAGACGGCTACAACTCGGGCGCGCTGCGCAAGGCCAGCGATGCCGGCCTCGTCGACATGAACGACCTCGTGCGGATCTGGCAGTCCAAGATCATCCCCGAAGGCCCGTTCGTGCTGCGCAAGGCGCTGCCGCAGGACGTCAAGGACGCGGTCACCGAGCTGACCGCGAACCTCTGGGAAGAAGACCCCGACTGCGCCTACGGCGTGGCCGCAGGCGACGCCAAGGACTTCATCCCGGTGACCCACGCCGAGTACGAGTCGATCGTCGCTGCCCGCCAGTCGAAGATCAACTGATCGAGACCCGTGGCAAGGCCCCGTCCGCGTGACGGGGCCTTTTCGCGCCGCGTGACCGACGGCGGAGACCACGCCGCCGCACACGCCTCCGTCGCAGATGCGGGCCCGCCGCCCGCTGCCGCGTCCGCCATCGCCGCGCAAGCGGGGCCCCGGGGGGCCGCCGCGTGGCGCGCCTGCCGTGCCCGGATCCGAGCCTCCGACCCCGAGTGCTGCCCTGCTGGATGACTTGCCCATGACCCACACCGACGCCAGTTTCGACACCCGCGCTCATTACATGGCGCTGATGGCGCGCAAGCGCCTCTACGGCGGGCTGGTCCTGACCGTCTTCGTGGTGCTCATGGTCTCGGGCTTCATGCTCGCCGACGACCGCAACGCCGGCGGCTTCTGGAGCGGCCTTCCGCAGATCCTCGATTTCCCGGCCAGCGTGATCGACGACACGCTGCCCAAGCTCGACCGGCTGCCCGGCCACGTCGTGCGCTACTTCCCGGCGCTGCTCGAGACCGTGAACATCGCCGCCGTCTCGACCCTGATCGGTGCACTTCTTGCCATGGTGATCTCGCTGCTCTCGACCCGGGGGCTGGCGCGCTGGCCGCGGCTCATCCCGCTGTTCCGCCGGATCATGGACATCCTGCGCGCGGTGCCCGAGATCGTTATCGCGCTGGTGCTGATCTTCGTGCTGGGCGGCGGGCCGGTGCCCGCGATGATCGCCATCGCCTTCCATACCGTGGGTGCGCTCGGCAAGCTCTTCTCCGAGGTCAACGAGAACGCCGACCTCAAGCCTGTCGAGGGGCTGCAGTCGGTCGGCGCCACTTGGCTCCAGCGCATGTGGCTGGGCGTGGTGCCGCAGGTCTCGCCCAACTATTTCAGCTACGCGCTGCTGCGCTTCGAGATCAACATCCGCGCCTCGGCGATCCTCGGCTTCGTGGGCGCAGGCGGCATCGGATACGAGCTCAGGAACGCCATGGCCTGGGGGCAGGGGCGCTTCGACGAGGCGGCGGCGATCTTCCTGCTGCTGTTCGGCACCATCGTGATCTTCGACCAGCTCTCGAGCCACGTCCGCAACGCCATGATCGCGAAGAGGGGAACCCACTGATGGCCGACGCCGCTCTCTACGCCTCTGCCGACCGGCTGTTCCTGCGCAAGCGGCTGCTGGCCTTCGGCCTGCCCGCCGTGGTGCTGGCCTATCTCGCCTACGTATTCTTCGCCTTCGACATCGCGGGCCTCGCCGAGCGGGCGCGCATGGACAACGCCCGCACGCTGCTCGCCGATGTCTGGAGCTACAAGACCCACGTCACGCAGGACAACCGCACCGGCGAGGTGGTCGTCGCCATCGAGGGCGAGCGCAAGGGCACATACGCCCCGGGCACCGAGCCCGACTGGGTCGAGATGGATCCCGAGGGCACCGTGGTCGAACTTGGCGACGGCCATGCGGTGACCTTCCTGCCCGCGGGCGGCTTCCGCTACGACGTGCCCGGCTACGGGCCGGTCGAGGTCCGGGTCGAGGGTCGCGAGGTGGTCTCGAACCTGGAAGGCGAGCTGCCCGACTGGCTCTCGGCCTCGGGCACGAGGGTGCAGGTCGAGACCTCGCACGCGCGCATATCGGTGACCCGCAACCGCACCGAGCTCTTCCGCTACTTCCCCGGCTGGGAGCTGTTCTTCTTCACCCTCGGCAGCCCCTATCACGGCCACGGCGCGGGCGAGATCCTGTTCGGCGACCGCATCGACCCGACCCGGTCGAACCTTTCTGGCGCCTGGCACGATTTCTGGGGCAACGACATGTGGCGCCACGCGGATGTTGCATGGGCGCTGTTCGAGACCGTGCTGATGGCCTTCCTCGGCACCTTCGGCGCGGCGTTTGTGGCCTTGCCGCTGGCGTTCCTCTCGGCCCGGAACTTCGCGCCGCTGGTGGCCGTGCGCTTTGCCGTGCGCCGGGTCTTCGACTTCCTGCGCGGGGTCGACGGGCTGATCTGGACCATCGTGCTCAGCCGCGCCTTCGGGCCGGGGCCGCTCACCGGCGCGCTGGCGATCCTGCTGACCGACACCGGCACCTTCGGCAAGCTGTTCTCGGAGGCGCTGGAAAACGTCGACGGCAAGCAGATCGAGGGCGTCTCCTCGACCGGCGCCAAGCCGCTGCAGCGCTACCGTTTCGGCGTCCTGCCGCAGATTACGCCGGTGCTGATCTCGCAGCTCTTCTATTACCTTGAATCCAACACCCGATCCGCCACCATCATCGGCGCGATCACCGGGGGCGGCATCGGGCTTCTGCTGACGCAGGCGATGATCACGCAGAAGGACTGGGAAGAGGTGAGCTACTACATCATCCTGATCGTGCTGATGGTCATGGCGATGGACAGCCTGTCGGGCTGGCTGCGCCGCAAGCTGATCCGGGGGGCGTGATGGCGAAGCTCGGCGAGACGCCCTTCATCCACCCCGATTGCAAGATCGTCGAGTGCAGTTTCGGCCGCTACGTCGAGATCGGCGCGGGCTCGATCCTCGCCTTCTCCGAACTCGGCGACTACAGCTATTGCGACACTCAGGCGGACATTGCCAACACCACCGTCGGCAAGTTCGCCAACATCGCGAGCCACACCCGCATCGGGCCCACCGATCACCCGATGCAACAGGCCTCGCTGCACCACTTCCTCTACCGCTCGAACGACTACTGGGACGACGCCGAGCCCGATGCCGCGTTCTTCGCGCATCGCCGCGCGCGCCGGACATATGTGGGCCATGACACCTGGATCGGGCACGGTGCCATCGTGCGGCCCGAGGTCACCATCGGCCATGGCGCCGTGGTCGGGGCAGGGGCGGTGGTCACAAGGGACGTGGCGCCCTACACCATCGTGACCGGCGTGCCCGCCACACCGATGCGCCAGCGCTTCCCGGCGCAGGTGGCCGAGCGCCTGATGGCGCTGGGACCACGCCACGCTGCGCGCGCGGCTTGACGACTTCCGCACGCTGTCGGTCGAGGCGTTTCTCGAGAGGTACGAGTAGGGACTGGGGACGGGCTCCTTCGCAGAGGTGGCTGCCGGAGTGACGGTTCTCGGGGGCGGCGGCGCCGGTGCCGACGCTATGTGACGGCCGTCTGCACGGTCATGGCGAGCGCGGGGCGTCCGTGGCCGGTCTTCGACGCCGGGAAACGCCTTGTGACGATGCCGGAGTCGCCGCGGATGCACCTGTCACTCTGATGCAGGGGCCCCGCACCCGGCCAGCAGCCACTGAGGCCTCGGAGGGCAGAAGTCCCGCCGCGTCCCGATCCCGGACCACCCGCCCGGCCCGCCGCCGCCGACGGCAGAGCCCGGCCGCTCAGCCCCGCCGCAGCAGGTAGGTGTCCATGATCCAGCCGTGCCGCTCGCGGGCCTCGGCGCGCATCCTGGCGATCTCGTCCGAGACCTCGGCGAGCGGTCCCATGCACAGGATCTGGTTGCCGCTGCCGAGATAGGCACCCCACCAGATCGTCAGCCCCTCGGGGTCGAGCCCGCGGAAGCTGCACTCGCCGTCCAGCATCACCACCAGCGTCTCGGCGCCCTCGGGCCAGCCGCCGTCGCGCAGGCGGCGCCCGGTGGTGATCCGGACCTCGCCGTTGATGGTGTTGAGCGGGATGGCATGGGCCGCGGTCAGCGCCTGGATCGCGGTGATCCCCGGCACCACCCGCACCCGCGGCTTCGAGGGCAGGCGGGCGGCGATGCGCAGGGTGCTGTCGTAGAGCGACGGGTCGCCCCAGACCATCAGCGCCACCGGCCCGGGCGCGCCCACGGCGTCATGCGCCGCCTTCCAGCGCCGCGCGATCTCGTCGTGCCAGAGCGCCACCCGCTCGGCATAGGGCAGGGCGGGGTCGCGTTCGGGGTAATCGAAGGGCACCACGCGGGCGAGACTGCCCGAGGCCTCGAGGATGCGCCGCCGCAGCGCCGCAAGTGCGTCCTTTTCGTCGCCCTTATGTGGCATCAGCACCACCGCCGCCTCGCGCAGCGCCTGCACGCCCTCCAGCGTCAGGTGCGAGGGGCTGCCGGTTCCGATACCCACCAGCCACAGATCGCGGATCATGTCCGTCCTCCCGTCATGTCTCGGCGAGTGGACCGTAGAGGATCAGGGCAACCCTGTCCCGGGTTTCGCTCTTCAACTTTGAAGCGAGCCCGGCAACCGTGTCCCGGGTGATACGCTGGTCCGGTGTGCTGACCGCCTCGGCCAGAAGTGCGGGCGTCTCGGGCGGCAAACCGTGGGCGATCAGCCGCTCGGCGAGGGCGGGAAAGGTGCGCTTGCCCATGAACACCACGGTCGAGGCGTCGGGATCGGCGAGCGCCGCCATGTTGACGTCCTCGGGCAGGGCGCCGGTGACGTCGTGACCGGTGACGAACTGTACCCGTCGCGCGGTGAGCCTGCGGGTGAGCGGGATCCCCGCCGCCGCCGCCGCCGCGCAGGCCGAGGGCACGCCGGGCACGATCTCGTAGGGGATGCCGGCGGCCTTCAGCGCGACGAGCTCTTCCTCGAGACGGCCGAAGATGCCGCCGTCGCCGGATTTCAGCCGCACCACCTTCTGGCCGCTGCGGGCGTAGTCCACCAGCAGCCGGCTCACGTGGTCCTGCCTGGGCGAGGGCCGCCCGGCGCGCTTGCCGACGCCCACCAGGTCGGCCTCGGCGCGGGCAAGCTCGAGGATCGGCCCCGAGGACAGGTCGTCGAACAGGATCGCGTCGGCGTTGCGCAGCCGGTCGGCGGCCTTCAGGGTCAGAAGCTCGGGGTCGCCGGGGCCGGAGCCGACGAAGCTGACGAAGCCGGTCATGCGGCCTCCTCCTCTGCGATGAGGTGAAAGAACGTGCCGGTGACGTGACCCCGGTGCGAGCCGGTCTCGGGCACCGGGTTGCCATCGGCATCGGCGACCCTGGCGAGCGGCGCGTCGGGCTGTTCGAGGATGGTCGAGTAGTGGAACTCGTGGCCGCGCAGCGCCGTGCCGGGCGCGTGGCCGGGCAGCGCGGCATCCAGCACCGCGCGGCGATAGCCGAGGTGGAAGCGGCGCGTCTCGTAGGAGGTCACCAGCCCCAGCAGCCCG
>NZ_JAATOS010000112.1:0-11232 GCF_011806505.1 Salipiger sp. HF18
CGCTTGCGATGCAGGCCGGCGGCTCGGTGGCCGACGTCTGGGTGATGGCGGACGAGCCGGTGGCGCGCGACACGCTGACCCAGACCGACACCGGTCCCTTCCTGCGGCGGATGCCGGGGCTGCTGCCCGCGCGCGCCGCCGACAACATGTTCTGGCTCGGCCGCTACGTCGAGCGCGCCGAGGGCAACGTGCGGGTGCTGCGCGCCTACCACCTGCGGCTCGAAGAGCACGGCCGCCGCGCCGTGCCGCTGGTGGATGCGCTGAGCGTGTTCCTTGAGGGCTACGGGCTCGACCCCGATGCCGCAGTGCCGCCCACGCTTCTGCACCAGTTCGACGCCGCGCTGCATTGCGCCGGCAAAGTGCGCGACCGCTTCTCCACGGATGGCTGGAACGCGCTCAACGACCTCTCGGAATCCGCCCACGAGCTCGCCACCAAGGTCCAGCAGGGCGACGACGCCGCCCGCGCCATGAGCGTGCTGCTGCGCAAGACCGCCGGCTTCGCGGGCCTCGTGCACGACAACATGTTCCGCTTCCTCGGCTGGCGCTTCCTGACCATGGGCCGGGCGCTCGAGCGCGCCGACCACATGGCGGCAGTGCTCTCGGTCTTCGCCGACCCCGAGGCCAGCGACGGCGGCTTCGACGTCTCGGTCGAGATCGGCGACAGCGTGATGACCCACCGCCGCCGCTACTCGGTCGAGAGCAACCGCAACACGGTGATCGACCTGCTGGCGCTCGACCGCGACAACCCGCGCTCGATCCTGTTCCAGCTCGACCGGCTGCGCGAAGAGGAAGAGAAGCTCGCCGAGATGGCCGGCCTCACCCAGATGGGCGAGGCGTCGCGGCGCATCCTGACGTTGCAGACCTCGCTCGCCGTCGCCACGCCCGAACTGATCTACACCCGCCGCCTGACCCGCCTGCGGCGCGAGCTCGGGGCGATCTCCGAGGCGCTGACCGCGCAGTACCTGAGCTGAGCCGCGTGTGAGCCCGACATGAGCCAGACCTACGACATCAAGCTCAAGATCAGCTATGTCTACGACAGCCCGGCCGCGGCGCACCGGGCGCTGCTGCGGATGCTGCCGCGCAACCTTCCGGACCAGCAGCTGCTCTACGGTGTGGTGACCACCGATCCGGCGCCGGACTACCGGCTCGACGACCTCGACTTCTTCGGCAACCCGGTCACCGAGGTGGCGCACGAGCGGCGTCTCTCCGAGATCGACTTCCGCTTCGAGGGGCGGGTGCGGCGGCACCGGCCCGCCGGCGGGCTGGATCTGTCCTGCGGGCTCGGCGCGCTTGCCGCCGAGGTCGTGCAGATCCAGAGCATCGCCGCCGACAGCCCGCATCATTTCCTCGGCGCCTCGCCCCGGCTGCGCCACGAGCCCGAGATCGCCGCCTTTGCCTACGACTGCATCGAGAGGGGCATGTCGACGCTGGCGGCGGTGGACGCGGTGAGTCTCGCGCTCAACGAGGCCTTCGACTTCGACCCCGAAGCCACCGAAGTCACCACCACCCCGATCGAGGCATTCCGGGCCCGCCGCGGCGTCTGCCAGGACATTAGCCACGTGATGATCACCGCGCTGCGGTCTCTGGGGATCCCTGCGGGTTATGTCTCGGGCTTCCTGCGCACCATCCCGCCCGAAGGGCAGGCGCGGCTCGAGGGCGCGGACGCCATGCACGCCTGGGTCCGGGCCTGGGTCGGCGGCGAGGTCGGCTGGGTCGAGTTCGACCCCACCAACGCCATCCGCGCCGGCACCGACCACGTGACCGTCGCCATCGGCCGGGACTATTCCGACGTGGCACCGGCCAAGGGCTCGCTGCGTTCGGAGGGCTCGCACGAGACCACGCACCAGGTCGACGTGATCCCGGTCTGAACAGGTTTACCTTCGCTAAAGGTCTCTGACCCTAGAATGCGCCTGCGCGACGCGCTGCCGCTGACGGCGGGATCCTGTCGCGCGCTTCGCGGGCATGACGCCTGCGGGGCGGGGCCCGATTCCGGGCAGGGCGCGGCAAGGTGGCGTGGCATGAGACGGATCGACGAGAAACTGGCCAACATCACCTCGGGCAACTACGGCCCACGTGATTTCATCATGACCTTCGGCAAGGACGCGGACCTGTTGCGCGGCTGCTCGGCGACGGGCGTCGATGCGCAGGGCAGGCCAAGGCCGCTCGCCGCCTACCGCGCCGACGTGAAGCGGGTCATCGAAAGCGATCAGGCCGACATCGTGCTGACGTCGCTCTCCACCGCCGAGATGCTGGCCGAAAGCGGCGCCTACAGCCATTCGAGCGTGACGCCGGCGGTGCGGCTCAACGATCCGACCGACCGCTGGCGCGTTCGCGGCGGCGCCTATCCGGCCTATCCGGCGCTGCCCTTCCGCTCGTCCCGGCTCGACGCGGTGAAGCCGGTGTCGAACCTTGGGCTCTACGGGATGACCTTCTACAACGACCCGGTGCAGGACCATGCCACGCTGCAGGCCTATTCCGACTTCCGCGACCTCGCCAACCGGGTGGGGATCCGGCATTTCCTGCAGCTCTCCGATCCGTCGTTCCGCATCGATACCGGCGATGTCGACTACGCCGCCTATCGCAACGACATCCTGATCCGCAGCCTCGCGGGGATCGCGCGGCGCGAGCGACCGGTGTTCATCGAGGTCGACTACCACGGCCCCGCCTCCATGGAGGAGCTCGCGAACTGGCATCCCGCCAAGCTCGTGGTCGGCATCACCAGCTGCGCGGGCGGCACCACCCGCGATTGCCTCGAACGCCTCGCGCAGGCCGAGAAGCACGGCGCGCGGCTCGCCAGTTTCAGCCGCGAGAGCTTTGTCTGCGAGGATCCGGTGCTGATGCTCGCCGCCATGCGCCGGATCGTGCGCGAGGGCATGTCCTCGTTCGAGGCGGTCAAGGCCTACCACGACGACCTGCGGCGCGAGGGGCTGACCCCGAACCGCGCGCTGCAGGACGACGCGGAACTGACCTGCCCGCTGCTCAAGGCTCACACCGACCGCGCCGCCTGACCCGACCGGGGCAGGGGTTGCGCGGGTCTTTCCCGGCGTCTACCTCTCGCCGCGAAAGGGAGACAGGCCATGAACCGAACCGATGCAAATGCCCTGGACTGGGCATCGGTCAGCTGGGTCGCGGCAGAGCGGACACCCGCGACGCTGCGCGCTTGGGCATTGTCGGCGCGCGGCACCGTGCTGGCCAAAGTCGAAAGTGACGAGGGCCCCGGTGCCACCGACGACCTCGCCACGGCGCTCGACCGTCTGCTGCCCGGCCGGCCCGCGGATGTTCCGGTGCTGGTCAGCGGTGCCGGTCAGATGCCCGCCCCCGCTGTGCCCTGCAAGCCGCCGCTGCGCGACGCGGCGCAGGCCGCTCAGGGCCTCCTGCGTCTGCCCGGCGTCGCCCAGCAGAAGCCCGTCGACCTGTTGGAAGGCGAGGAGACGCGCGTCGCGGGCTTCGTCGCGCTGAACCCCGGGTTCGACGGTGTGCTCTGCCTGCCGGGCCCGCGCCAGACCCGCTGGGTACACGTGAGCGCAGGCGAGATCGTCAGCTTCCGCAGCTTCCTCACCGGCGCGCTCTTCGCGATGCTGCGCGATCTGGAGGGGCTTGCCGGCGACTGGGACGAGGCCGCCTTCCTGGGGGCCGTCGACCACGCCATGGGCCGACCGGCGGGGGTTGCCGGCGATCTCGCGACGGTGCTGGCCGAGCTTCGCCTCGCAGGGCTCGACCCGGCTGCGGCGAGCTCGCGCGCGCTTGGCCTGTTGCTCGGGATGGAGCTTGCCGCCGCCAAGCCTTATTGGCTTGGCCAGAGCGTCGCGCTGGTGGACGAGGACCACGCCGCCCGCCCGTGGCAGGCCGCGCTCGCCGCGCAGGCGGTGCCGGTGGTGCTGGCGGACGGGACGCGGCTGGCGCTCGAGGGGCTGAAGGCCGCCTATAAGGGCACCTAGGCGCGCGGGCGCCATGGGCAATCCGCGCGAGAAGGGCTAGGCTCGGCCCGCGCGGGACACCGGAGATACCGGACAAGCAGGGGGAGGGTCGCGATGGCTCAGGACGCAGAGCTCAGGCCGGGCGAAACCACGGTCGAACTGCCGCCGGCGCAGGACGCCTGGCTGCGCTTCATCGGCCGCATTCGCACGCCGTTCCTCGAGCGCGCCGACTGTCCCCGGCAAGGCAGCCTCGACGGCCCCGAATGCCGCGTCGAGCTGATCCCGGAGCTCGAGCCCGCGCTCGACGGCATCGACCGCTCGGAGGCCATCGAACTGCTCTATTGGCTCGACCGCTCGCGCCGCGACCTGCTGACCCAGAGCCCGCGAGGCAGCGGTGACCTGCGCGGCACCTTCAGCCTGCGCTCGCCCAACCGGCCCAACCCGATCGGCACCTCGGTGGTGCGGCTCGTGCGGCGCGAGGGGACGGTGCTGGTGGTGCGCGGGCTCGACTGCCTTGACGGCACGCCGCTCATCGACCTCAAGCCGGCGCGCTGCGATCATGCGAAGCGGCCGGATCCGGCATCAGGTGCCTGAAAACTGGGCAAAATCCGTGGAAATGCACGTCACGTGGGCAGAAAGGCGGCGACCGGCTTGCGGTTGCGCCTCCGTCGTCGGATATTCGCCGCGAAGGAGACCGGGCAGATGCCGTACGACAGGTCCGAGATGACAGGCGCGCCGACCATCGCGGCGCAGCGCGCCCGCGGCCGCGCCCATCTGGGTGCGAAGGCCCGCGCCGACCGCACGGCGATTGCCGACCTGCACATGTCCGGCAGCTCCAAGCTGCTGTTTCCACGGGCGAAAGACGCGCTTCAGGCGGTCTATCTCAACAGCTCCGGCGGGGTGACCGGCGGCGACGCCTTCGAGATCGAGGCCCGCGCGCAGGAGAATGCCCACCTGGTGATGACCACGCAGGCGGCCGAGCGCATCTACCGCGCGCTGCCGGGCGAAACCGGGCGGGTCGACACACGGCTGACGCTCGAGCCCGGCGCACGGCTCGACTGGTTGCCGCAGGAGACCATCCTCTTCGAGGGTGCGGCGCTCGACCGGCGGCTGTCGGTCGGGATGGCCCGCGACGCCCGGCTCATCGCCTGCGAGGCGCTGATCTTCGGGCGCCACGCCATGGGCGAGGTGCTGCACGACCTGCGGCTGCGCGACCGCATCGACGTCCGGGTGGACGGGCGGCTGGTGCTCGCCGACCGGCTGCGGCTCGACGGCGACGCCGCGGCGACGCTGGCACAGGCCCACGTGGCGGGAGGGGCCGGGGCGATGGCCACGGTGGTCCACGCCGCCCCTGGTGCCGCCGCAATGCGCGATCCGCTGCGCGCGATGCTGCCGGAAACGGCTGGGGTCTCGGCCATTTCCGAGGATCTGCTGCTCATGCGTCTGGTTTCCGTTGACGGTTTCGCGCTGCGAGGCCACCTTGCCCCTGTCCTGCGCCGGCTGAGCGGCGCAGACCTGCCACGACCCTGGATGATCTGACCGATGCAACTGACCCCCCGCGAAAAGGACAAGCTTCTTGTCGCCATGGCCGCCGAAGTGGCCCGCAAACGCCTGAGCCGCGGCGTGAAGCTGAACTACCCCGAGGCGGTGGCGCTGATCACCGACGCGGTCGTCGAGGGGGCGCGCGACGGGCGCAGCGTCGCCGAGATGATGGAGGCCGGGGCGCAGATCATCACCGCCGGACAGTGCATGGAGGGCGTGCCCGAGATGATTCACGAGGTCCAGGTCGAGGCGACCTTTCCCGACGGTACCAAGCTCGTCACCGTTCACAACCCGATCCGCTGATCCAACAGGAGGATTTCGCTTGAAACTCGCCGCTCCCCTGGTCCTGCTCGCAGGCCCCGCGATGGCCCATTCCGGCACCGCTCCGCACGTGCATCCCCATGACGGGGCGCTCTGGCTGTCGGCGGTGGCGTCCCTCGGCGTGGTGACGCTGGGCGGACGGATGATCCTCAAGCGGCTGAAGGCCGAGGCATGATCCCGGGCGAGCTCTTTCCCGGCGACGGGGATCTGGAACTGAATGCGGGCCGCGAGGTTGTCACGCTGATGGTCGCGAATACCGGCGATCGGCCGGTGCAGGTCGGCTCGCACTACCATTTCGCCGAAACCAACCCCGCCCTCGATTTCGACCGCGAGGCGGCGATGGGACTCCGGCTCGACATTGCGGCGGGCACCGCCGTTCGGTTCGAGCCGGGTCAGCGCCGCGAAGTCGCGCTGATCCCGATTGCAGGCGCGCGGCGGATCTACGGATTCAACCAAAAGGTCATGGGAGCACTATGAATGTTTGACGAAATTCTGGGGTGGCAGCGGAGCATGCTGCGCATGGTGTCTCTCGCCACAGAGGCGCAGCAGGTGATCGCCTACCGGACCATGGGGTTCGGCGGCGTCTGGTCCGTACCGTCCTCGGAGGCGGTGCAGATGGTCTACGAGAAGGGCCCCGCGCTCATGCAGAGCTGGATGGGGGCGAGCCGCGCCGCGATGGGCGGGGCCGCGCCGAACCGGGTGCTCGACGCCTGGTCCGGACCGCTCGAGCGCAAGGCGCGGTCGAACCGCAGGCGGCTCGCGCGGCGTGGGCCGAACCTGCCGTTCTGACGGCGAGACAGGGATCTGACCAAGGAGGAGGACGGCCGATGTTTCCCCTGACCCCGCTGGACTGGAGCGTTGCGGCGCTGCAGATGGGAACGCAGATCATGGGGGCGCAGATGCGCGTCGCCCAGGTGCTGTTCGAGGCCGGCCTCCAGCAACAGAAGGCGATGTGGGGGCTGCGTACGCCCCTGCCGATGCCGACGCGGATGTCCGCGCCGGTGACCATGGGCATCTGCGGCCCGATGGCGCTGGCGGGGGCGGGCACCCGCCCGCTGCCGCGCCCGCGTGCCGGTCGCGTGGCGCTGCTCAAGGCCGTGCCCTCGACCGACAGCAGCTCCAAGCTGCGCCGGCACCGGGGGGCGACGGTGCCGCCCGAGATGTCGCCCGCGCCTGCCTCCGACGGCGACGACAAAACGCCGGTTTGACAGACAAGGAAGAGCCGATATGCCAGCCAGGATTTCCCGGGCCGATTATGCCGCCATGTTCGGCCCCACCACGGGCGACCGTCTGCGGCTTGCCGACACCGACCTGACCGCCGAGGCAGTTGGGCTCGCCTCGGGGGCCAACGGTGGCGTCTACGGTGAAGAGGTGAAGTTCGGCGGCGGCAAGGTGATCCGCGACGGCATGGGCCAGGCCCAGGCGACGCGCGCCGAGGGCGCCGTCGACACCGTCATCACCAACGCGCTGATCGTCGACCACACCGGCATCTACAAGGCCGATGTGGGCCTGCGAGACGGCCGTATCCACATGATCGGCAAGGCCGGCAACCCCGACACCCAGCCCGGCGTGAACATCGTCGTGGGTCCGGGCACCGAGGCGATCGCGGGCGAGGGCCGGATCCTCACCGCCGGCGGCATGGACAGCCACATCCATTTCATCTGTCCGCAGCAGATCGAGGACGCGCTGCACTCGGGCCTGACCACGATGCTCGGCGGCGGCACCGGGCCCGCGCATGGCACGCTCGCCACCACCTGCACGCCGGGGCCGTGGCATCTCGGGCGGATGATGCAGGCGGCCGACGCCTTCCCGATGAACCTCGCCTTCGCGGGCAAGGGCAACGCCTCGCTGCCGGCCCCGCTCGAAGAGCAGATCCGCGCCGGGGCCTGCTGCCTCAAGCTGCACGAGGACTGGGGTACCACGCCTGCCGCCATCGACAACTGCCTGAGCGTCGCCGACGCCATGGATGTGCAGGTGATGATCCATACCGACACGCTCAACGAGTCGGGCTTCGTCGAGAACACCGTCGCGGCGATGAAGGGCCGCACCATCCACGCCTTCCACACCGAGGGCGCGGGCGGTGGCCACGCGCCGGACATCATCAAGATCTGCGGCGAGGAGTTCGTGCTTCCGAGCTCGACCAACCCGACGCGCCCCTACACGGTCAACACGCTGGAAGAGCATCTCGACATGCTCATGGTGTGCCACCACCTCGACAAGTCGATCCCCGAGGACGTGGCCTTCGCCGAAAGCCGCATCCGGCGCGAGACCATCGCTGCCGAGGACATCCTGCACGACATGGGCGCCTTCTCGATCATCGCGTCCGACAGCCAGGCCATGGGCCGGGTGGGCGAAGTCATCATCCGGACGTGGCAAACCGCCGACAAGATGAAGAAGCAGCGCGGGCGCCTGTCCGAGGAAACCGGCGAGAACGACAATTTCCGGGTGCGCCGCTACATCGCGAAATACACCATCAACCCGGCCATCGCGCATGGCATCAGCCAGCACATCGGCTCCATCGAGGTCGGCAAGCGCGCCGATCTGGTGCTCTGGTCGCCCGCCTTCTTCGGCGTGAAGCCCGAGATGGTGCTCATGGGCGGCACCATCGTCTGCGCCCAGATGGGGGATCCCAACGCCTCGATCCCGACGCCGCAGCCGGTCTATTCGCGACCCATGTGGGGCGCCTACGGCCGCTCGGTCGAGCACTCGGCGGTGATCTTCGTCTCCGAAGCGGCGCAGGCGGACGGCATCGGCGGCGCGCTCGGGCTGGCCAAGCAGACGCTGGCGGTGAAGAACACGCGTGGCATCGGCAAGAAAGATTTGATGTTGAACAATGCCACCCCCGAGGTCGAGGTGAATCCCGAGACCTATGAGGTGCGCGCCAATGGCGAGCTGCTCACCTGCGAGCCGGCGAAAGAGCTGCCGATGGCGCAGCGGTACTTCCTCTACTAGGCGCGACATCGTGCGGGCCGCGCTCATCGCCCCTCTCCTGGTCTTTCCGGCGGCGGCGCAGGCCGTCTGCCCGACCGCGGCGGACCTCGACCGGGGCATCCTGCTCTACACGCTCGGCGGCGACACCGAGCTGTTCCGCCGTGTCAGCGACGACGTGGTACGCTCGACCTATCTCAGCGGCGAAGAGGGGAGCGAGGCGCTGCTGGGACAGGGGCTCTACGTGCTCGACAACGTGGCGCTCGCAGATGGCGAGGTGCTGCCCGAGACGCAGATCCATTTCGACTTCCCCATGGCCAGCGCCGAGATGCCCGAACCCGCGCCCGAGACCGACTGGACCGTGGACGTCACCGTCGAGGAGGCGGGCTATTCCGAGCAGGAGCATCAGAGCTACAGCTTCGGCCCGCTGACGCGCATCGGGCTGGGGCGTTGCAGCTACGACATGATTCAGGTTCGCCAGACCTACAGCCCCGATCCCTATGAGGTAACCGACTACGTGAACTGGATTCCCGCGCTCGGACTGTCCTATCTGGTGCAATCCAGCCATGCGCATGGCGAGGATCACTATGTCTACACCGCCATCGAGGCGGTGCGATGAGCGCCGAACCCCTTATTTGTTTAACATTGAACGATTTTCGAGTTATGCACCTGCAGAAACCCGAGTTTGCAGATGCAGCATTTGATGCTTCGGACAGAATGCCTTACCTATCGAGCACGGGAGGGGACCTGAGCCAACAAAGGAAGGTTTCCCATGGCATTTCTGAGCGCATCTCATCGTCACGAAAACGCACCCCTGCTTTCGCGCATCCTCGCCGGCTTTGGCGATGCGATCGTCGCGATCGGCGAAGCAAACCCGCGCCTGCGTCGCGTGGAAGCGCTGCAGCGTCTGTCGGATGCAGAACTCGCCGCCAAGGGCCTGCGCCGCGAAGACATCGTGCGTCACGTCTTCCACGACGTGTACTACCTCTGAGCCCCGGTTTTCCCGCGTGCCTTCGCGCGCGGGCCGGTGCATATCATCAAGGCCACGCGCCCGGTATCGTCCGGGGCGTGGCCTTCTACGTTTCCGGGACCGTGTTCGCCGGTCCCGCAGGACCAAAGGACCGGACATGACCAGCCTCCCCACCGCGCACGAGATCGCCCGCAAAGGCCATTGGAGCGACGCCGCCGATACGGTGACGCTGTCCTACGAGGACCGCTTCCTGCGCCGCAAGGTGCTGACGGCGGGCACCGGTGCCGGGTTCCTAGTCGATCTCGCCCATACCGCAAGTCTCGACGAGGGCGATGCCTTCCGCCTCGGTGACGGCTCTCTGGTGGCGGTGCGGGCCGCGGTCGAGCCGCTGCTGGCGGTGACCGGCGCGGACCTGCCGCGCATCGCATGGCACATCGGCAACCGCCACACGCCCTGCCAGATCGAACCCGACCGGCTGCTGATCCAGCGCGACCACGTGATCCGCGACATGCTCGAGCGCATCGGCGCCACGGTGACCGAGGTTGACGAGCCCTTCACCCCCGAGGGCGGCGCCTATGGCCACGGTCGCACCCATGGCCACGATCACAGCCATTCGCACGGGCCGGACTCGCACACGCACAGCGACGGCAGCGGCCATTCGCACAGCCATTCCCACGCGCACGGGCACCTGCCGCACAGCCATGACCACTGACGCGGCGCTCACGCTGCACCAGCTCTTCTCGCCCGCCTTCCCCGTGGGCGCCTTCGCCTATTCGCACGGGCTCGAGACCGCGGTGCAGGAGGGGCGGGTGCGCGACGCGGCCGACCTCCGGGACTGGCTCGAGACGGTGCTGCGGCACGGGGCCGGCTGGTCCGACGCGGTGCTGCTCGCCCATGCGGCGCAGGGCGGCGACGCTGCAGAGCTGACCGAGCTGGGGCTGGCGCTCTCGCCCTCCGCCGAGCGGCGGCTCGAGACCGGGCAGCAGGGCAGCGCCTTTGCGGCCACGGTCTCGGGCGTCTGGGGCATCGTGATCCCGCCCGCGCCCTACCCGGTGGCGGTGGGGCTCGCCGTCGCGGCGCTGGAACTGCCGCTGGGCGATGCGCTGCGGCTCTATCTGCAGGCATTCGCCTCCAACCTCGCCGCTGCGGGCGTGCGGCTGATCCCGCTCGGGCAGACCGACGGGCAACGCGTGGTGCAGGCGCTGTCGCCGCTCTGCGCGGTGCTGGCGGATGAGGCGCAGGGCGCGGACCTCGACCAGATCGGCGGCTTCGCGCCCCTCATCGACATTGCAAGCCAGCGGCATGACATGCTCTATTCGCGGCTCTTCAGATCTTAACGGAGGCAAACATGGCATCCCCCAACGGACCCCTGCGCGTCGGCCTCGGCGGCCCTGTCGGTGCCGGCAAGACCACGCTGACCGCGGCGCTGGCGCGGGCGCTGCGCGACCGGCTGTCGATGGCGGTGGTCACCAACGACATCTACACCCGTGAGGACGCCGAGGAGCTGATGCGCCAGCAGGTGCTGCCGCTCGACCGCATCAAGGGGGTGGAGAC
>NZ_JAATOS010000113.1:0-11204 GCF_011806505.1 Salipiger sp. HF18
GGCCGCGGCAAAGCGCCGGGCGGCGATCATCGCGTTGGCGGCCCCGGCAGCGGCACGGCTCGCCTCGGCGGCATAGTCGGTGTGCAGCGCGTGGTTGGCCCAGAGGATCGGGTCGTGGCCACGGTAGTACACCGCCGCGCGGGCATGACCGGCCTGCCGGGCCTCGGGCGGAATCGCCTCGTAGATCGCCCGGTATACGAGGTCGTGGCCAAACGCGAAGCCGGCCCCGGTGGCATGCAGCAGGTCGCCGCTCTGCCGGGGGCGGGCGGACTCGGGGAAGATCGCGGCGAAGTCTTCGGGATCGAAGGAGGTCCCGAGGATCGACGCCCGGCGCAGCGCCGCGCGGTCCGCCTCGGGCAGGCGCTCGATCTGTTCCTGCACGAGCTCGGTCACCGTCATCGGCAGCGCGCCCTCGGTCCAGTTCGCCTCGAGCAGGCGGATCAGGAAGAGCGGGTGCCCGGCGGCGCGGTCGATGGCCGCATCGGGGGCGCTCACCCCCGGCGCGATGGCGCGGACAAGGTCACGCGCCGCGGTCTCGGGCAGCGGCGGTAGCGTGATGCGCACCACGCCCGATCGCGCCCGGGCGGCAAGGCGATGGTCGAGGCTGCCGTCATGGGGCCGCTCGGTCAGCAGCAGGATCACCGGGCTGTCCTGCAACCCGCTCATCAGCCCGAGAAGGAAGTCGCTCGCACCGACCGGGCTCCAGTGGCAGTCCTCGATGAGCACCAGCAGCCCGCCGGTCTCGACCGCGGCCTGGCGCAGCGAGTCGGCGAGCAACTCGATGATCAGCCGCTGCTGCACGTCCGGGTCGAGCGCGCTCATCCGGAGCATCGCGTCGGCGTCGATCTGCGGCTCGACGAGCCACGACAGCACGGCGCGCTCGACGGCGGTGGCGCGCGGGCCGGGCAAGGGCGGCTGCGGCAGCTGCGCCACCAGCCGCTGCGCCGGGTGACGCTCACCGGGCGAGAAGGCGTCGAAGCCGATCTCGACGGTGGTGGCGCCTGCCCCTTCGGCCCGGCGCAGGATCTCGCGCGCGAGGCGGCTCTTGCCGATCCCGGCCTCGCCGGAGAGGTGGATCACGAGGCTGCTGTCGGCCTTGCGGGCGGCGGCAATCGCCGCTTCCGCCTGGGCAAGTTCAAGCTCGCGGCCCACCATCGGCGCCTCGGGCCGCGGCGCCGAGGCCCCCGGCCGCAACGGCACCGCCCGCTGCATGGGCTCGGCGGGAAGCCCGAGGCGCGTTGCGAGATCGCGGGCCAGCAGCACGTCGCCCGGCTCGGCCATGGCGGCGACCCGGCGCGCCTCGACCAGCGACTGCGCCGAAAGCTCGTCGCTGGCGGTCGCGGAGACCATGCCGAAGGCAAGCCCCTGCGCCGCGAGGTCGGCAAGCTCAAGCGCGGCGGTGGAGACGGCGCGCAGCTCCTGCCCGGTGAAGAGGAAGACGATCTCACCGGGGCCCGAGGCCCGCTCCTCGGCGCCCGCGGCAAGCGCCGCGCTTCGCAGGGCCGACCAGTCGCGCGCCCCCTCGGTCTCGAAGCCGAGCAGCAGGTAGGCGGGCGGAGCCTCGGGCGGCACCTCCGCCTCCGGTTCGGTCGCCACGGGTTTGCCACCGCCGCCCCGCCGGATGCGCTCGTACAGCGCGCGGGTTTCGGGTTCCGGGGCGACGCCCATGTCGCGCCGGAGCGCCTCTTCGAGGGTCTCGTACCGCGCCTGCGCCGCGCGCCGCATGCCCCGGCCCGCATCCGCGATCATCAGCCGGCGGTGGGCGTCCTCGTTGAGCGGGTCCAGCAGCAGCAACCGGTGCGCCAGCGCCGGGGTCTCGGCGCCGTCGCCGCTGCGCTCCAGCTCCGTCGCCAGCGCGTCGCAGGCCAGCCCCGCGAGCCGCGCCCGCTCGGCCGCGAGCGCCTGCCCGAGGTCCGAGGCACCGGTGTCGGCGCCATCGAAGAACGGCCCCCGGTAGAGGCGCACCGCCTCGGCCAGATCGTTGCGCGAGAGCGCCGCGTGGAAGGCGTCGAGATCGGTCTTCACCTCTGGCCCGAGACTCAGCTCGTCGCCCTCCGGTATCACCCAGCCGTCCCCTGCGGCGCGGCGGATCTGTGACAGGGACTGGCGGAGACTGACCCGCGCCTGCTCGCCGTCACTCGCCTCCCAGAGGAGCGAGGCGAGCCGCTGGCGGGGCATCGTGCGGCGGCGCGCCGCGGCGAGCAGTCCGAGCAGCATCCTGGCCTTGCGGGCGCTCAGCGAAATCCGGGCGCCATTCCGTGACATCGCGAATCCCCCGAGGAATTCGAGCCAGAGAGTCATGCTTTCACGCGCCTTTCACGCATGGCCACCCGACCGAATTCACGCCGCCGGATCAATACGACGTCACCACAACCAACCAGGTGTACCGACAATGCAATTCAAACAGTTTTTTACCATCGGGGGACGGTTGCGGCGAAATAAGAAACCGCGCGCGTTCCCGCATGTTTCGCGGCATCTGAAGGCCGATATCGGCCTCCCCCAGAACGATCCGCTTGATGAAATGACGGGGCTTCCGCCCCGGACCCAACGCCCTTTTCTATGGTGATTCAAATGACAACCTATCGCAATAACCTTCCGCAATTCGACGGCACGATTCTGCTGACCGATTCAGGGCTCGAAACGACGCTTATCTTTCACGACGGTATCGACCTACCGGCATTCGCCGCATATCCGCTGATGGAGACGGAGCCCGGGCGCGAGACGCTGGCCCGCTACTACCGCCGCCACCTGTCCATTGCCGCCGACCATGGCACCGGTTTCGTGCTCGAGGCGCCGACCTGGCGCGCCAGCCGCGACTGGGGTGCCGAGCTCGGCCACGGCCCCGAGGACCTCGCGCGACTCAACCAGGCGGCGATCGGTTTCCTGTCGGACCTGCGCGCCTCGGCCCGTGGCGTTCGCCCCGTGGTGATCTCGGGCAACATCGGCCCGAGGGGGGACGGCTACGTCGCCGACACCGCAATGACCGCCGCCGAGGCCGAGGCCTACCACGCCGAGCAGATCGGCTGGTTCGCCGAAACCGACGTGGACATGGTGACAGCCGTGACCCTCTCGACCGTGGCCGAAGGGGTCGGCGCGATCCGCGCCGCCTGCAAGCGCGGCCTGCCGGTCGTGGTCTCCTACACCGTCGAGACCGACGGTCGCCTGCCGGACGGCACGCCGCTCGGCACCGCCTTCGAGCAGACCGACGCCGAGACCGACGGGGCCGCCGCCTACTTCATGGTGAACTGCGCGCACCCGGACCATTTCCGCGACGCCCTCGCGGCAGGCTCGGGCTGGCTCGAGCGGATCGGCGGGGTGCGTGCCAACGCCTCGCGCCTCAGCCACGCCGAGCTCGACGCGGCGGAGGAGCTCGACGCCGGGAACCCGGCGGAGCTCGGCCATGACTATGCCCGCCTGCGCCGGCTTCTGCCGAACCTCGTGGTGCTGGGCGGCTGCTGCGGCACCGACCATCGCCACGTCGAGGCCATCGCCGACTGCTGTGTTGCCCGCACGGCGGCCTGATCGACCTGCCGCCCTCCGGAATTTGCCGGGCGGCGTCCTCCTCCCCCCATTTTTCAAGGAGCATTTGCAATGACCGCTCTGACCCCGACCTTCGCGCTCTTCGACGGGCCCGCCCTCCCCGACCGCCAGGGCGGTGAACCGGTGCTGCGCTATCGCGGCGTCGCCTACCGCCGCTCAGAGCTGACCCGGCCCCGGCCCGCCGAGGCCACGCGGCTCATGTACCGCGGTGTCGCCTACCGGCCCGCGGCTGCCGCCCCCGCGCCCGAACCGGCGCCCGGGCAACGGCGCTATCGCGGCGTCGCCTACTGACCATTTCCAACCTCTCCCCTGTCGCCCCCCCATTTCGACGACAGACCATTTCCCCGAAAGGACGTCCCCATATCGTTCCGACTGACCTGTTCCGCCATTCTCGCGGCCACCACCGCCCTCACCCTGCCTGCCGTCGCGCACGAGACCAACCGGCGCACCGAGCTCTACAAACCCGGCGTCGAACACGCCGCCTCCGAGCTGCCCGCGTCGGATGCCGCCTCGGTCGCGGCGTTCTCGGGATACGGCGATTTCGGCTTCGATCCCCGCACCGAGGTGCCCGAGGCCCGCGCCGCCTTCGAACAGGGCACCACGCTGCTCTGGGGGTTCAACCACGCCGCCGCCGTCCAGGCGTTCCGCGCCGCGCAGCAGGCCGACCCGCAATGTTCCGCCTGCTACTGGGCCGAGGCCTATGCGCTCGGGCCGAACCTGAACGACGGCATGCATGACGAGAACGTCACCCCGGCCTTCGACGCCGCCTGGACCGCCGTCGACACCGCCGTCACCGACAAGGAAATGGCGCTCGCCCGTGCGCTGGTGCTGCGCTACGCCTTCGAGGGCGGCAACCGCGAGCTGATGAACCGCGCCTTCGCCGAGGCGATGGGCGACGTGGCCGCGCAGTTCCCCGACGACGCCAACATCCAGGTGTTCCACGCCGACGCGCTGATGAACATGCAGCCGTGGGATTACTGGGAGGCAGACGGCGTCACGCCCAAGGGCAACGGCGCCGAGATCCTCGCCTCGCTCGAGCGCGCCATGGCGTTGTCGCCCGAGCACCCGGCGGCGCTGCATCTCTACATCCACGCGGTCGAGGCCTCGGCCGATCTCGCGCGGGCCGAGGCGGCGATTGCTGCGGACGAGACCTATCTCGAGGCCGCGGGCGACGCGGCCAGCGCGCTCTATCGCTTCGGTTACTACCCGCACAACATCCACTTCCTGCTGGTCGGCGCCCAGATGGCCGGCATCAAGGAAGACGCGCTGGCGGCGGCCCAGAAGCTGGCGGATGTCACCTCGGACGAGGTCGGCGCCTCGCTTGCCTGGGTTCAGGCGATCGAGACGGCCCCCTACACGGCGCACGCGCAGTTCAGCACACCGGAGGAGATCCTGGCGCTGCCCGACCCGGGCGATGCCTTTCCCTTCGTGAAGGGCCACTGGCACTATGCCCGGGGCATCGCGCTGGCGCTGGTGGGAGATCTGGACGGCGCGCTGGCCGAGCAGACCGCCATCGAACGGACCATCGCCGAGGCGGATCTTGCGGGTCTGGAAGAGCAATACCTCCCCGCTCGTGACGTGCTGGAGATCGCCAAACACATCGTCGAGGCCCGCATCGCGCAATGCCAGGGCAACTGGGATTCCGCCGAGCATCACCTCGAAGCGGCGATCGAGATTGAGGACACCATCGCCTACATGGAGCCGCCCTACTGGTACTACCCCGTCCGCCAGACGCTGGGCGCAGTCCGGCTTCAGGCCGGCGACACGCAGGGCGCACGGGAAGCCTTCGAGGGCGCGCTCGAGACCCAGCCCAACAACGCCTGGGCGCTCTGGGGCCTGTGGCAGGTGTCGCTGATCGACGCCACGGGTGAGGCTGCGGTCTCTGAGGCGCGTACTGCCTTCGAGAAGGCATGGCTGGGTGAGAGCGAGCCGGACCTTGGCCGGATCTGAACTGTCCCTCGGACCCGGGAAGGCGCCGCGTTGCCACGCGGCGCCTTTTTCGTTGCGGGAGAGTCGTCATTCAAGATGGATGCCGCGCGAATGCCACCCTGCCGCCTGCGGGGCTGGCGATCGGCGCGCTCCTGGCCGGCGCAGCCATCGACATGACGTCCCATACCCTGCATCCGTTCTTCCAGGGCCTCGCACTGGTCAGCATCCCCTTCGCGGCGGGCGTCTGGGCGTGGCCTGAAACATCGCCGCGCCACGAAGGCCTGTGGTCCTCGCTGCGCCCCCGTGTCCGCATTCCCGCCACCGCGCGGCCGGCCTTCCGGCGCGTCGCCCCCGCGCTGTTCGCGACCTGGGCCACGGGTGGCTTTTACCTGTCGCTGGGCGTCTCGATCTCAATCCATGTCTTCGGCTTGACCCATGGCCTCGAACAGGGAGCCGTGGTCACTGCGCTGGCCGGAACCGGTGCGCTGGCTTGTTTCTTCGCTCGCCACACATCGGCTTCGGCGACCCTGCGCTTCGGCACATTGGCGCTTGCTGCAGGCACGGCCCTGACGCTTCTTGCCATTCAGCTTGGAAGCATATGGCCCTATCTGTTCGCACTTCCCTTGACGGGTGCAGGCTTCGGCACCTGCTTCTACGGAGCAGTCCGCTCGCTTGCTCCGCTGGCCGGGCCCCACGAGCGTGGCGAGTTGTTTGCGGCGATTTTCACCGTCAGCTACCTCGCCTTCGGGGTCCCCGTGGTTGTCGCCGGAGCGCTCATCACGTCGCTTGGACTGGCTGCAACGACCATCGGATACGGTTTCGTTATCATCTGCATGGCACTGGCGGCGTTCCTTGGCAAAGCCCGCGGATAGAAAGACCCGACGAGGGGAGACGTCGCGTGTATGACGTCTTGGCCCGCCCTCGCGATCTTAAGACCGCTGAGGGCTGCGGGCCGGCAGCCCCGCTTCCGGTCGCCGGCACATCAAAGCAGGGCATCCCAGTTCCGAAAGGACTCGCGTCTCACGCCAAGGTGCCCCATGCTCGCACGATGTTGGAAAAACACACCGTTCCGATAAGCGACGTCAGGGTGCCTCTCAAGCGGAAGAAGACGCTGTGCGAGGACAAGGTCCAGAAGATTGCCGAGAGCATTCTGGAAGATGGGCAGACGACCCCGATACAGCTTCGTCCCGACGGAGATGGCTATGTGCTGATCGAAGGCCTTCACAGACTGGAGGCGCTTCGGATCCTCGGAGAGGTATCGGTTCTGGCGTATTTCGTTCGAGCCCGCCTGCACTGACCAGCACGAGGCGCGCCGTTGCGGACACTTCCCAGAGGCGGCGTGGCATCGGCTGATGCGTCTGGCGTACGGAATGTCTCGCTTTCGCGGTCCGTACGCCTTCCAAATGCCTCGGAGCTTGCCGTCATGGCTGGCTGACATCATGCCACCAATGGCTGGGGGACGTTTCCTGACCCCCACCAAGTGCATGACGCTGACGTTGCGCTGAGCAGCGACGGCGGGCGAATTGTCCCATGTGCAGCGCCCACACGATCGGCGGTGTCTGTCGCCGCCCATCGGTGCTAGCGTCGGGTGCGGAACAACACGAGATTGGACAGATGGCCCGACTGACTGAAGAAGGCACGGCGATCGTCGCCGATATCGCGGCCCGCCATGGGATCAGTGGCGATGCCGCGATGCATATGCTCATGGCCGTGTCTGCCGGGCATGGCACTCAGGCCCAGTTCAACCATCCCGAGCTTGGCGGCATGGGGCAATGGTCGCTGGGCGGGATGACCATGGTCGGCGACATGTTCAACAATGGTCTCAAGGCCCGGGTCGACAGCCTTTGCTCGGAGCTCTCGGGGATCGTGCAGCAGCACAGCCTTTTCGCGGCTCCGGTGTCCTCGCAGTCGCAATCGCAGGGCGGGACGCCG
Organism: Salipiger sp. HF18; assembly: GCF_011806505.1. Classification (NCBI taxonomy): domain Bacteria; kingdom Pseudomonadati; phylum Pseudomonadota; class Alphaproteobacteria; order Rhodobacterales; family Roseobacteraceae; genus Salipiger; species Salipiger sp. HF18. Next base: position 7,402 of record NZ_JAATOS010000113.1, read on the forward strand.
GACGTGTCCGGGGTCAGCCTGTTCGTGCAGGAGACCAGCGACTGGCCCGCCGATCTCGGTCAGCCGTCTTCCGCCGGAACCCAGAATGACCTGCGTTACGCGTATTTTCCCGACAAGCGCCGGCTGGCGGTCAAGGTTGGAGGGCAAACCACGGTCTACGACACCGGCGACCATCTGATCGGCGGCTTTGGACAGGCGCAGGGCGTCGGCCAGAGCCTCAGCTTCACCAGCCAGCACGGGCTCGTACAGCTCTCGGATCTGCCGATCGTCGATCGCAACGCGCCGGCATCGCACGACAGCGCGCCCCCGCCTTCCGCCGCGACGCCTTTTGCAGCCAATCCGCCCCCTGCCGCGACGGCCGAACCGGAACAGCGGCCCGCGCCAAGCGTCGAAGCCCCTCAGGCCATGAACGATGACCAGATTTTCAGCCGGATCGAACGGCTCGCGGGTCTGTTCGAGAAGGGTATCCTCACCAAGGACGAGTTCGAGGCGAAGAAGGCTGAACTCTTGGCGCGCTTGTAGCGCTCCCTGACGAGCAACGGCCCGGCGCAGACGGTGCCCCGGGTTTGCGGTTCAACTCTTCCAAAGGCTCTCGGTGCATCTACCCCTTTGCAAACTGGCCGGGTTGCTGCATGGCCGGAGATCACATTCCGTTGGGCGGGCGGATCCCGGATGAGGGGTCCAGGTCGTGCGCCCAACCCGAGATCAGGAAAGTCCACATGCGTATCACCATCGACGTCGCGATGACCTACCGCTTCCCCCGCCCGAACACCGTGTTCCTTGCGCTGGAAGCGGCAAAGGGCGATGGCCAGACGGTCGTTCAGGAGCATCTGGATATCGGCCGTGCCGCGCTCAGCCGCATCAGCGGGGACTCGGATGTCGGCGAGCGGGTCTGGGCGCAGGTTCCCGATTGCGAGATGAACCTGACCTACCGCGCGCTGCTCGATGTCACGCGGCCGGAACCTCGGTTCGAGACGCTTGAGGCCATGCCTCTGCATCTGATCCCCGGAGATGTGGCGCCATATCTGCGACCCTCGCGATATTGCCAGTCGGACAAGTTCATGACCTTCGTGCAACGGCGCTTCGGGGACCTGAGTGGCGGCCTGCAGATCCTTGCGCTGCGGGATTGGATCGAGACGAACCTGACCTACGTGCCCGGCAGCTCGGATGCGGATACCAACGTGCTCGAAACCTTCGCCGGACGTCAGGGCGTCTGCCGCGACTACGCGCATCTCATGTGCTCACTGGTCCGGGCGGCCCAGATCCCGGCCCGCATGGTGGCCGTCTACAGCCCGGACGTCGAGCCCCCCGACTTTCACGCCGTCACCGAGGTCTGGCTGAGCGGAAAATGGTGGCTTGTCGATGCAACCGGCATGACCAGCGCAGCATCGATGGCGGTCATCGCAGTGGGCCGCGACGCCTACGACGTGGCCTTCATGGATTCCCAGGAGCCGGCCGAACTTCTGGTTCAGTCGGTTGCCGTGAAGAGGGTTTGAACCGATGCGGGGGAAAACCGGGCCCTTTGTCGGACCGTAGTTCCGACACCGATCTGACCACCTTTTGTTCGGCACCTTGACCTATCTCCTTTCACAAAGCCGCCTGACCAACTAGGCATCGCTATCTTCGCGAGTGAGGGACCTGTCATGGCGCTAAAATCCACTATCTACAAAGTCGAACTTTCCGTCTCCGACATGGATCGTCACTACTACGAGACGCACAAGCTGACCGTGGCGAAGCATCCCTCCGAGACGGATGAAAGGTTGATGGTACGCCTGCTCGCCTTCGCCCTGAATGCCGATGAGCAACTGGAACTCACCAAGGGTCTGTCGACGGATGACGAGCCTGACATCTGGCAAAAGAGCCTGAGTGGCGAGCTGGAACTGTGGGTGGCGCTGGGGCTTCCAAGCGACAAGATCCTGCGTCAGTCATGCGGCAAAGCGGGCAAGGTGGTGATCTATGCCTACGGCGGCAGGCCTGCCGAGGTGTGGTGGGACAAGATCAAGGGGAGCACGACCCGGTTCGACAATCTGCAGGTCATGAACCTCTCGGAGGATGAGACCCGTGATCTGGCGGGCCTGGCAAACCGCTCGATGAAACTGCAGATCAACATCCAGGACGGGGAGGTCATGGTCAGTGCCGATGACCGGATCGCCTATGTCACCCCGGTCAAATGGAAGGACGTCGCGTAGCCGGCTTCATCGTTTCGCTTTGACGGGCACGAGCAGCTCTGCTGCGCGATGGTCGAAGGATTGCGGTGTTCCACCGGCTCCCCCTGCGACACGAAGCGCGGAGTGGCTTGTCAGCGCCGCGGCACGTTTCCAGCGCGTCCCGGCAACGCCTACTTCGTTGCTCGGCTATCAGCGTTAATCGAGCAGGAAGATTAGGACGTGTTGACAAAAGGGATTCACAGTTCGGGCTGATCGTGATTCAAGCTGGTATCTGCGATGGAGACCCGCTTGGCACGAGACCTGATGTCGGACGAGGAATGGGCGTTCTTTGAGCGTTTCATCCGGACAGTCCGCGCCCCGAACGGGCGCAAACCCACCAACCACCGCCTGGTTCTTGATGGGATTTTCTGGATCGCGCGCACGGGGTCTCCCTGGCGCGATCTGCCTGAAGAGTTCGGCAAGTGGTCAAGCGTCTACCGCCAGTTCCGGCGCTGGTCCTCGTCAACGGCGAGGTATTGATCCGCCATCGGTCCGAGGACAATGCCGAGCGGGCTGCCCATGAGGACGGAGATAACTGCGGGGCAAACCTCCGACTATCTCGGCTTCGATCTGGTCATGGCGGACAACATGCCAACCCTGAGCGTCCTGCTGGCCGACCGAGGCTATGACGCTGACAGCATTCGGGAAACCATGGACAAACGGGATGTCCTGCCGGTCATTCCCCTCTCGGGACATCGCTTTGCGATGCCCTGCCGGGCAAAGGATGCGCAAGTCCCGCAAAAAGCGCGTTGGCGTGGACCGATCACTATACCGACTGCGCAACCTGGTCGAACGGTGCTTCAACAAGCTGAAGAACGCCCGCCGCGTCGCCACCCGCTACGACAAAACTGCGGAGAGCTTACTGGGCTTCATCGACATCACGTCGATACGCCTTTGGGTGCGCCATTTGTCAACATGACCTGCCACTGAACTTTCATCCAGCCGCGACCGGAGCCCGGTTGGTGTTTACGCCGATCGGCGCAGGTTGAGCAATCGCCCGACGCACAGAGCTATCATCTCGCGCAGCGGGGCGGGCGATTGCGGTGGTCAGGGCCCGCGCGTAGTCAGCCGGTGTCTGGTAGTCCAAGGCCGAGTGCGGGCGTTCGGTATTGTAGTCGGCAGCCCAGGCGGCGATCACGATCCGCGCGTGGGCCAGGTTTCGGAACATGGTCTCGTTGAGCAGCTCGTCGCGCATCGGCCCGTTGAAGCTCTCCACGAAGCCGTTCTGCATCGGCTTGCCCGGGGCGATGTAGTGCCACTCGATCCGGTGCGCGGTAGCGAAGGTTAAGATTGCGTTACTGGTCAGTTCGGTGCCGTTTTCAGAGACGATCATCCCCGGCTTTCCGCGGCGCTCGATCAGGGCAGTCAGTTCACGAGCCACACGGCGCCCCGAGATCGAGGTGTCCGGGATCGCCGCGAGGCACTCCCGGGTGACATCGTCGACCACGTTGAGCTCCCGGAAACGCTGACCGTTGGCGAACTGGTCGTGAACGAAATCCAACGACCATCGCGCATTGGGCCGCGCCTCGACCAGGATCGGGGCTCGCGTCCCGACAGCCTTGCGCCGTGCCTTTCGTTTGCGCACCGTCAGGCCTT
>NZ_JAATOS010000114.1:0-11194 GCF_011806505.1 Salipiger sp. HF18
CCGGCGCGCCGCGGCGTTGCAGGCGGGCATGGTGGCCTGCGCCTCGGCCTCGAGCCGGGCGACGGCGCCCTTGCCCAGCGTGTCTTCGAGCGAGGCTGCGTATTCCGGGATTGCGGACCAGAGCCGCACGGTGTCGGTCTCGACCTCGAGGTGGAACTGCGTCGAGAAGGCGCGCGTGCCCCAGCTCATCGCCTGCACGGCGCAAGCGGGCGAGGTGGCGAGCACCGTGGCGCCCTCGGGCACGGCCTTCACCGCGGCGCCGTGCCATTGCAGCACCGGCAGCGGGTCGGGCACGCGCTCGAGGAAGGGCGAGGCCGCCACCTGCGTAACCGTCAGGATGCCGACCTCGGCCGTGCCCCTGCCGACCTCGCCGCCAAGCGCGCAGGCCAGAAGCTGGTGGCCGAGGCAGAGCCCGAGATAGGGCAGGTTGCGGTCCACCACTGCCTCGCGGATGAAGGCCTTCTCAGCCACCAGCCACGGGTGCGCATCCTCTTCCCAGACATCCATCGGCCCGCCCAGCACCCAGAGCGCGTCGACCCCGTCGAGCGAGGGCAGCGGCTCGCCTTCGTTGAGATGACCCGCGGACCAGGTGTGGCCGGCGCCCTCGATCATCGGGCGGAAGGCCGCCGGATGTTCGATCCGCTCGTGTTGCAGGACCAGAAAATGCATGTCCGTCTCCCTGTTTCGGGGCCGCTGCCTCATCCGTGGGCACCGTACCTGTCTTCCCCTGCAAATTCCCATCCAGCGCCAGAACCCACAAGAAATATTGTTGCGCCAGAGTGAAGCTTTGCAACCATCGGGAATACCTGCACAGAGGGAGAACAGGGACATGAGGGTTTGTGTGATCGGGGCGGGGCCGTCGGGTCTGGCGCAGCTTCGGGCGTTCCAGTCGGCGGCGGAACAGGGCGCGGCGATTCCCGAGATCGTGTGCTACGAGAAGCAGCCGGACTGGGGCGGGCTCTGGCGCTACGACTGGCGCACCGGCGTCGACGAATACGCAAATCCCGTGCACGGCTCGATGTATCGCTACCTCTGGTCCAACGGTCCCAAAGAGGGGCTGGAGTTCGCCGACTACAGCTTCGACCAGCATTTCGGCAAACCCATCGCCAGCTACCCGCCGCGCGCGGTGCTCTTCGACTACATCGAGGGGCGGGTAAAGAAGGCCGGCGTGCGCGACTGGATCCGCTTCTCGACCGTGGTGCGCGACGTGACCTACGACGCGGGCACGGGGCTCTTCACCGTCATTGCCCGCAATGGCGAGACCGACACCGAAAGCTCCGAGACCTTCGACCACGTCATCGTGGCCTCGGGGCATTTCTCCTTCCCCGACGTGCCCTACTATCCCGGTTTCGAAAGCTTCAACGGCCGCATCCTGCACGCCCATGACTTCCGCGATGCGCGCGAGTTCGAGGGCAGGGACATCCTGATTCTCGGCACCTCGTATTCAGCCGAGGACATCGGCTCGCAATGCTGGAAATACGGCGCCAAGTCGATCACCGTGGCCCACCGCACCGCGCCAATGGGCTACGACTGGCCCGATGACTGGCGCGAGGTCCCGGCGCTCGAGAAGGTCGAGGGCAAGACCGCGACCTTCAGGGACGGCACCGACAAGGTGGTCGATGCGATCATCCTCTGCACCGGCTACAAGCACCACTTTCCGTTCCTGCCCGACGACCTGCGGCTGAAGACCGCCAACCGGCTCGCGACCACGGATCTCTACAAGGGCGTGGTATGGACGAAGAACCCCAGGCTCTTCTACCTCGGGATGCAGGACCAGTGGTTCACCTTCAACATGTTCGACGCGCAGGCGTGGTGGGTGCGCGACGTCATCTTGGGCAGGATCGCCCTGCCGGATGCCGCGGCCATGGAGGCCGACTGGCAGAAGCGGCAGGCCGACGAGGACGCCTTTGACAGCGACCACGACGCCATCGTCTATCAGGGCGACTACGTGAAGGAGCTGATCGCCGAGACCGACTACCCGTCCTTCGACGTCGATGGCGCCAACGAGGCCTTTTTCCAGTGGAAGAAGCACAAGAAGAAGGCGATCATGTCCTTCCGCGACAACGGTTATGTCTCGCCCATCACCGGCACCATGGCGCCGCCGCACCACACGCCGTGGCGGCACGCGATGGACGACAGACTCGAGAGCTACCTGCAGAGCTCGGAAGCGGCCGAGTAAACCATGGTACTGACCTGCAAGAGCCGCGCGGCGCGGTCGGGGGCGATCTCCCCTGGTCCGAGCCTGCCCAAGGGGAGACCCGCGCCCGCCGGTGACGCGCGCACGGTCGGGACCCACGCAAGGAGGGACCGCGGCGCATGACACCGGAAGACCGCGTCCGGGCGATGGACTTCTGGTCCGGCCCTGTGACCATCGAGCCGCTCTCGGGCGGCATCACCAACCTCAACTACGTTGTGACCGACGCCGGGCAGCGATACGTCGTGCGCATGGGGCAGGACATCCCCGAGCATCTCGTCATGCGCTGGAACGAACGCGCGCTGACCGAGGCCGCGGCGGCGGCGGGGCTCTCGCCGGCGCTGCGCCATGCGGAGCCGGGGATCATGGTCACCGATTTCGTGACCTCGCAGGCGCTGACCGGGGCCGACCTGCACGACCGCGAAACGCTTGCCGGAGCGGTGGCGCTGGTGGGGCGCGTGCATCGCGAACTCACCTCCAGGCTCACCGGGCCCGTGGTGACCTTCTGGGTCTTCCACGTGCTGCGCAGCTACGCCGCCTTCCTCGCGAGGAACGGCTCGCCCCACATGGTGCGCCTGCCGATGATGATGACCGAGGCCATGCAGCTGGAAGAGGCGGTGGGCAGGGTCGGGCTGGTGCTTGGCCACAACGACCTGCTGCCGCAGAACATCCTGCGGGCCGAGGACGGGCGCTTCTGGCTGGTCGACTGGGAATACGGCGGCTTCAACTCCGCGCTCTTCGATCTCGGCGGGCTCGCCTCCAATTCGGGTCTTCCCGAAGACACGGAGGCCGAGATGCTGCGCCTCTATCACGGTCATGATCCCGACACCGGCTACATGCGACGCTACGGGGCGATGAAATGCGCCTCGCTGCTGCGCGAGGCCATGTGGAGCATGGTGTCCGAGATCAGCTCGGACATCGACTTCGAATACGCGGCCTACACGGCAGAGAACCTGTCGCGCTTCGAGGCCGCACTCGACGCCTGGAAGGAGGGCGCATGAACGACTTTCCCACCACCGCGCAGGCGGTCATCGTCGGCGGCGGGATCATCGGCTGTTCGACGGCCTATCACCTTGCCAAGCTCGGCTGGGAGGTGGTGCTGCTCGAGCGCCATAAGCTGACCTCGGGCACCACCTTCCACGCCGCGGGGCTCGTGGGCCAGCTGCGCAGTTCCGCCAACATCACCGAACTGCTCGGCTACTCGGTCAAGCTCTACGACACGCTCGAGCAGGAGACCGGGCAGGCGACGGGGTGGAAGCGCAACGGCGGGCTGCGGCTTGCCTGCAATGAGGAACGCTGGACCGAGGTCAAGCGACAGGCCACCACCGCCCGCAGCTTCGGGCTCGACATGCAGCTGCTCACACCCTCCGAGGCGCGTGAACTCTGGCCGCTGATGGATGTCTCGGACGTGGTGGGCGCCGCCTTCCTGCCGACGGACGGGCAGGCCAACCCCTCGGACATCACGCTCTCGCTCGCCAAGGGGGCGCGCATGGCGGGCGCGCGGATCATCGAGGATTGCGCCGTGCTGTCGGTCGAGCGCGAGAAGGGCGTCATCACCGGGGTGAAGACCCGGCACGGGGTCATCAGGACCGGCGTGGTCGTCGCCTGCTGCGGCCAGTGGACCCGCGCGTTCGCGGCACCTCTCGGTGTGACCGTGCCGCTGGTGTCGATGGAGCACCAGTACATGGTGACCGAGCCCATCGACGGCGTGACCCGCGACCTTCCGACCCTGCGCGATCCCGACCGGCTAACCTACTGGAAGGAAGAGGTGGGGGGGCTCGTCATGGGGGGATACGAGCCCAACCCCAAGCCTTGGGCCATTTCGGGAATCCCCGAAGGCTTTCACTACACGCTGCTCGACAGCGATTTCGACCATTTCGAGCAGATCATGGAGCTTGCGCTGGGCCGGGTTCCCGCGCTGCAGACGGCGGGGATCAAGACGCTCACCAACGGGCCCGAGAGCTTTACACCGGACGGCAACTTCATCCTCGGCGAGGCGCCCGAGCAGAAGGGCTTCTTCGTTGGGGCGGGTTTCAACGCCTTCGGCATTGCCTCGGGTGGGGGTGCGGGCATGGCGCTGGCCGAATGGGTCGCCAAGGGAGAGCCGCCCTTCGATCTTTGGCCGGTCGACATCCGCCGCTTCGGGCGCCCGCATTTCGACACCGACTGGGTGCGCACGAGGACAGTCGAGGCCTATGGCAAGCACTACACCATGGCCTGGCCCTCGGAGGAACACGACAGCGGACGGCCCGGGAGGCGCTCGCCGCTCTATGACCGGCTGAGGGCACGCGGCGCGGTGTTTGGCGAGAAGATGGGGTGGGAGCGGCCCAACTGGTTCGCCGCCGAAGGTGAGCACGCGGGCGACATCTACAGCTACGGGCGCCCCAACTGGTTCGCCGCCGTCGGGCGCGAGCACAGGGCGGCGCGCGAGGCCGCCGTGCTGATCGACCAGACCAGCTTTGCCAAGTTCCTGCTCAAGGGGCCCGACGCGGAAAGCGCGCTGCAATGGATCTGTGCGGGCGACATTGGCGGCCCCGTCGGCACCCTGACCTATACGCAGATGCTCAACGACCGGGGCGGGATCGAGGCCGATCTCACCGTCCTGCGCCGGGCCGAGGATGAATTCTACATCGTCACCGGCACCGGCTTTGCCACCCGCGATTTCGACTGGATCAAGCGCGGCATCCCGAAGGGGGCCAATGCCCAGCTGATCGACGTGACCTCGGGCCATGCGGTGCTGTCGCTCATGGGGCCCAGGGCGCGCGACATCCTTGCCCGTGTTACCCGTGCCGACCTGACGAACGCGGCGCTGCCCTTCGGCACCGCTCGGCAGATCGCCATCGCCGGCGCGCCGGTCTGGGCGCTGCGCGTCTCCTACGTGGGTGAACTCGGATGGGAGCTGCACATGCCGGTGGAAAGCGCCGCCACGGTGTTCGACGCGCTGCACATGGCCGGCGCCTCGCACGGGCTGGTCGACGCGGGTTACCGCGCCATCGAGACCCTGCGGCTCGAGAAGGGTTACCGCGCCTGGGCCGGGGACATCGGGCCGGACAGCACGCCTCTCGAGGCGGGGCTCGGATTCGCGGTGAAGCCCGGCAAGGGGGAGTTCCGCGGGCGCGAGGCCATCGTGGCGCAGAAAGCCAAGGGGCTGCGCAAGATGCTCGCCACCGTCACCGCAGCGCCCGAGGTGATCCTGCTGGGGCGCGAGACGATCTTCCGAAACGGCGAGCGGGTGGGCTACCTCAGCTCGGGCGGGTACGGTCACACGGTGGGCAAGGCCATCGGCATGGGTTATGTCAAGAACCCCGAGGGGGTGACCCGCGACTGGGTGTTGTCCGGGAGCTACGAGCTCGAGGTCGCCACCGAGCGCGTGCCCTGCGAGGTGACGCTGTCGCCGCTCTACGACCCGACCCATGCGCGGCTGAAGTCATGAGTGCATTTCGGGTCTTCACGAAAGGACGAAAGCCATGACGATCACCGCCAACTGGTCCTGGCCCACGCCGATCCGCTTCGGCGCCGGGCGCATCGCCGAACTGGCCGAGGCCTGCCACACCGCCGGCATCCGCAAGCCGCTCGTCGTGACCGACCGCGGGCTTGCCCGTCTGCCGCTGACCCTGCAGGTCATGGACATCCTCCGCCGCTCGGGCTTGGACGCGGATCTCTTCGCCGAGGTCGACCCGAACCCGAACGAGCGCAACCTCGGCGTGGGGGTGGTGACCTTCAAGCAGGGGCGGCACGACGGGGTGGTCGCGCTGGGCGGCGGCTCGGGGCTCGATCTCGGCAAGCTCGTGGCCTTCATGGCAGGCCAGTCGCGCCCGGTCTGGGATTTCGAGGATATCGGCGACTGGTGGACCCGTGCCGATGCCGAGGCCATCGCGCCGGTCGTCGCGGTGCCCACCACCGCCGGCACCGGATCGGAGGTCGGGCGCGCCGCGGTGCTGACCAATTCCGAGACGCACGAGAAAAAGATCATCTTCCACCCCAGGATGATGCCTGCGCAGGTGATCTGCGACCCTGAACTCACCCTGGGCATGCCGCCCGTGATCACCGCGGGCACCGGCGTCGACGCGCTCGCCCATTGCATCGAGGCCTATTGCTCGCCGCTCTACGGTCCCATGGCAGACGGCGTGGCGCTCGAGGGCATGCGGCTTTGCAAGGAGTACCTGCTGCGCGCCTATCGCGACGGCTCGGACCTCGAGGCGCGGGCGCAGATGATGACCGCTGCCGCGGCGGGGGCCACCGCCTTCCAGAAGGGGCTGGGTGCGATCCATTCGCTGAGCCACCCGATCGGGGCACGCTACGACACCCATCATGGCACCACCAACGGCGTCGTCATGCTGCCGGTGCTCCGCTTCAACCGCCCCGCCATCGAGGAGCGGATCGTGCGCGCCGCCGCCTATCTCGGGCTCGAGCCCAGCTTCGACGCCTTCCTCACCTTCATCGACGACCTGCTGCACGAACTCGACATTCCCAAGACGCTCGACGCGCTGGGCGTCTCTGATCCCGACCTCGACGCGCTCTGCGCCTCGGCGCTCAAGGACCCGACCGCCGGCAGCAACCCGGTGCCGCTGACCCGCGAGAACATTCCGCCGCTTCTGCAAAGCTGTTTCGAAACCTGAGGTGCGAATGACGATCCAGCCTCTGCGTCCCGCGCCCCGCACGTTCCGTCGAGACCCCACTGGTGACGGAGGCTTGACATGAACGTGCCCGGACCGGCACGAGGGGGGTCCCCGACCGGAACTGGAAACCCCATGAAGAACGGCGCGAGCTCGAAACTGACGCAGAACCCGCACGCGGTCCGCGAGCTGCGGGAGAAGAACCTCGAGGTCGCCATCGGCCGGCAGGTGCGCGAGCTCCGCAAGCGCCAGCGCATGACCGGCTCCGAGCTGGCGCAGCAGACCGGGCTCTCGGTGGGGATGCTGTCCAAGATCGAGAACGGTGTCATCTCGCCCTCGCTCAACACGCTTCAGGCTCTGGCCAATGCGCTGCGGGTGCCGCTCGTGCAGCTGTTCTCGGGCTTCGAGGAACCGCGCGGGGCGATGCACGTCAAGGCCGGGCAGGGGGTCGAGATCGAACGTGCGGGCACCCGCGCCGGGCATCAGTACCAGCTTCTGGGCCATATCGGGTCGAACAACTCGGGCGTCGTGGTCGAGCCCTACCTGATCACGCTCGACAGCGAGAGCGACCGCTTCCCCGCCTTCCAGCACGAGGGGATCGAGCTTATATACATGATCGAGGGCGTGATCGACTATCGCCACGGCGACCAGCTCTACCTGCTCGAGCCCGGCGACTCGCTGCTCTTCGACGCCGACGCGCCGCATGGTCCCGAGGTGCTGGTCGAGCTGCCCTCGCGCTACCTGTCGATCATCACCTACCCGCAGGCGCGCTGAGCCTCGGGCGGAACTTCCATCTGTATGGGAGGGTATTGGTCCTTCGCGCGGGCGAGCGGTTGCGTTCGGTCGAAACGTCCGGACCGATGCGGAGGGAAATCCCTGTGGGGCACCGCACCGCGGGCGATTTCGCCCCCACGGGTCGCGTCCGAGGCGCCCGGCGGGCGGTCACCCGGCGGACCGGAGACCCGACCGTGAGCGTCTCGTCCACCCGCGCGGCCCCGACGCTTGCGCTCGCCGAGAAACTGGTCAATCTGCCGCCTGACACGCGGGCTCCCGGTCGGGCCACGCGCACCGGGCTGGACCGCCCCCGGACGTCTTCGTCATCCGTCGTGCCGGGACCGGCTTGCGGTGCTGACGATGCGCCCGGCTGCGGCTACACTCCGGCATGTGCCGACCGAGGCCGCCGAACGACTGGAGAAGACCGAATGAGCAAGTTCGCCCTGACCGTGACCTGTCCCTCGACCCGCGGGATCGTGGCCGCCATCGCCACCTTCCTTGCCGAGCACGGCTGCAATATCACTGACAGCTCGCAGTTCGACGATTTCGAGACCGGCAATTTCTTCATGCGGGTGAGCTTCCAGTCCGAGACCGGGGCCTCGCTCGACGGCCTGCAGGAGCAGTTCGCGGCGACCGCCAAGGGCTTCGGCATGGACTACGCCTTCCACGATGAGGCGGCGAAGATGAAGGTGGTGATCATGGTCTCGCGCTTCGGGCATTGCCTGAACGACCTGCTCTATCGCTGGCGCATCGGCGCGCTGCCGATCGACATCGTGGCGGTGATCTCGAACCACATGGATTACCAGAAGGTTGTCGTGAACCACGACATCCCCTTCCACAACATCCGCGTGACCAAGGAAAACAAGCCGCAGGCCGAAGGCCGGATCATGGAGGTGGTCGAGGAGACCGGCGCCGATCTGATCGTTCTGGCGCGCTACATGCAGATCCTCTCGGACGAGATGTGCACCAGGATGTCGGGGCGGATCATCAACATCCACCATTCCTTCCTGCCCTCCTTCAAGGGAGCCAACCCCTACAAGCAGGCGTTCGAACGCGGGGTGAAGCTGATTGGGGCCACGTCGCACTACGTGACCGCCGATCTCGACGAGGGTCCGATCATCGAACAGGACACGGTGCGCGTGACCCACGCGCAATCGCCCGAGGATTATGTCTCGCTCGGCCGCGACGTCGAGGCGCAGGTGCTGGCGCGCGCCATCCATGCGCACATCCACCGCCGGGTGTTCATGAACCGCGACAAGACCGTGGTCTTCCCGGCCTCGCCCGGCAGCTACGCCAGCGAGCGCATGGGCTGACCGCCAGGGCCGGGGGCGTGGTCAGCGGCTGCGCTCCTCGGCCCCGCTCATCCGCATCCGGCACATGCTCGAGGACCGGGTCTCGGCGCTCATCGCCACCCTGTCCGGGATGGAATGCGCCATCGGCGCGTTGGCCGAAATCCAGACCCAGGCGGGCCTCGACAGGGTCAACGTGCTGCTGCGGAGCCTGCGTTCGGGCGATGCAGGGGGCGGCTCTGCGGCGACATTGGCGCGCGAGCCGATCCGGTGGCTGAGAAGGCGGAGTTCGGTTGGTTCCGAGCGCTGTGTCCTGAGTCCGGGGGGGGGAATGCAGTGTTCTGCTGTATTCGCCTTGCGGAAAGGCCCTGCGCAGCGGTTTCGCGATGGAGTTCTGTGTCGCAGTCTCGTCTGGCGACTTGCCGGTGCGGTACTGTTTCGCGCCGTTGGTTTCGACGCCGGCGCAACGTCACCCGCATGTCCGCGCATGACCTCAATCCCCCCGGGGACCAGCTCATCTGCATTGCCCGCAAGTACCCCGGTTGGGGGGCCTTCGGCTGATGTCCTCGGTGAAGAGATCACTGAGGACGCGGGCGGATATCTTCGCGGTCCCGGGACAAGGGAGCCCGTTTCGCGTAGCGCGCAGGGGGCGCGGCGTGCGCCGTTGTCCGTGCAGCGTCGCGGTTCTGCCGCTGCCTGAGGCGCGGAGAGCGCCCTGCGGTGAATGAGCGTGCCGGGACGGGCGGGCGGTCTTGATTGCCGGCGGGACCTCTGCTTGGATCGGCTGAACAGGGGTTCGCGCCGGGCAGGAAACGGAATGTCGCGCAAGAAGGAACGGCGCCAGAAGGCGATCCTCGAACAGCTCTCCATCACGCCGACGATGCGCGTGGGGCGGCTCGCCGAGACGCTCGAGGTGACCACCGAGACCATCCGCCGCGATCTCGAGGAGCTGGCGGGGAAGGGGCTCATCGCGCGGACCTACGGCGGTGCGATGCTGCGCCAGCCGATGGAACCCGCGCTGTCGGAGCGCCACAAGGAGCTGGTCGAGGAGCGTGCCGCCATCGGCCGAGCCGCGGCGCCGCTGCTGGCCGGGGCGCGGGTGATCATGATGGGCTCGGGTGCGACCACGACGCAGATCGCGCGGCGCATCGCGCTCGAGATGAGCGAGGTCACGGTGATCGCCCATTCGGTCTCGGTGGCGGCGGCGCTCGCGGTCAACCCGTCGATCCAGGTGGTGGTGGCGCCGGGGGTCTACCACGCGGGCGAGGGCGCGCTGCACGGGGCGCAGACCGTGCGCTTCCTGTCGGACTACTCGGCGGACTGGTCGGTCACCGGGGCCAGCGCCATGTCGCCGCTCGGCCCCTCGGACGCGCTGATCGAGGCGGGCGACGTCTACGCCACCATGCTGCGCCAGAGCGCGCGCCACATGGTGGTGGCGGATCACTCGAAATTTGACCGGATGGCCACGGCGCGCTACTCGGACTGGGGCGAGATCGACGTGCTGGTGAGCGATGCTCGGCCGCAGGGGCCGCTGGGGCGGGCGCTGCAGCTGGCCGGGGTGGGTGTGCGGCTGGCGGTGCTCTGAGATCTTGGGGCGCGGTGCCGGTGGCGGAGGTCGGATGCCTCCGGCGGGAGTTTGTCTGGCAAGATGAAGGGTGGGGTGCCTGAGCGGGAGGCGTGGGCGCGGTTTGGTGGTGCGGTGGTCGTTTTGGGAGGCGCTGGCGCGGGCGCCGAACTGGGCGCCCGGCCGGTCTGTGTGGTCACAGGGTGGTGCGGGTGGCGTTGGCGAATGCGTCGATGAAGCGGTCTGCCTCGTCCCTGTTCAGGCAGAGCGGCGGGCGGGCCTTTAGCGTGGCGCCGTAGCGCCCGGCGGCCCCGATCAGCACGCCCGCGTCGCGCATGGCGTCGATGATCCGCACGGTGACGGCGGCATCCGGGATGTCGGGCCTATCCGGGGAGCAGAGATCGACGCCGGTGAAAAGCCCGGCGCCGCGCACCGCGGCCACCTGCGGAGCGTCGGCGGCCACCGCCTCGAGCCCGGCCCTGAGATGGGCGCCGACGGTGCGGGCGTTTTCCTGCAAGCCCTCCTCGGCGATCACCTGCAGCACCGCGAGGCCCGCGGCCGCGGCCACCGGGTTGCCGCCGAAGGTGTTGAAATAGCCTACGTCCTCGCAGAAGGCCGAGAGGTGGTCGGGGCGCGCGGCCATGCCTGCCATCGGGAAGCCGTTGCCCATCGGCTTGCCCATGGTGACGATGTCGGGGGCGATGCCGTGCCGGGCGAAGCCCCAGAACGCGTCGCCGGTGCGGCCGAAGCCCGGTTG
>NZ_JAATOS010000115.1:0-11048 GCF_011806505.1 Salipiger sp. HF18
AGATCTGGAAATCCATGTCCGGCACGTCTTGCAGCATGCGCGGCGTGGTCATGACGTCCGAGGCGCTGACCTGTACCCCGGCAGGAGAAACGATGGCGAGCATCGCGTCGTCGTCGTCATAGGCGAGGTAGGCCGTCCCCGCGATGCCGCTGAACTCCCACGCAGGATCAAGGCTGCCGCCGGAGAAATCGTCCGACACCGCGTCGAAAGTGTCGACAAGGACAGAGACGGTGCCTTCATCCGTGTAGGTGCCGTCGCTGACCACATATGTGAAGCTGTCGAGCCCCTCGAACCCCGTGTTCGGCGTGTAGAGGTAGTTGCCGCCGCCGAGATCGGTGATGATGCCGGACCCCGGCGTCGAGATGCTCGTGATCGTCAGCGTGTCCTCGTTGATGTCGGTGTCGTTGGCCAGCAGGTCGTCCGCGGAGAAGGCAAGGGCCGTTCCCGGATCGGTCGAGAGGTAGTCATCGACGGCGACCGGAGGCGCCGGGGGCGGCAGGTAGCCCAGATCCTCGTCGCCGATCAGGTCGGTGTCCGCCTGCACGTAGTCGACAAGGACCGAGATCGGAGAAGAGCTGCCGACGCTGCCGGCGAACAGTCCGGCCTGGGTAAGCTCCATCGCGTGCTGGACACTGCCTGCCGTGACCCAGCCATCCTCGTCGCTCGAGTAGAGGAAGGTGAAGGTGTTGCCGACCCGCTCGATGCGGAGAAAGCGCACGTCCGAAGTGACCGCGACCTTCATCACCTGAGAGGAGACGCCATTCACTGTGACTGCGGCGAAGGCATAGACCCTCTGGCCGTCGCTGTAGAGATCGTAGCGCAGCCAGTTGGACGAGTCCTCCTCGAGCAGGAAGCCCTGCATCTGGTGACCCACGCTCGGCGCTCCCAGGAATCCGACCTCGAGCGCGAGGTCCTCATCGCTGATCTCCTGCATGACACGCACGGCGTTGCGGGTGGTTCCCCAGAGGTCATAGTTGCCGTTCGAGGTAGAGAGCTCGAGCAAAGCGTGCTCGGTGTTGCCGGTGAGTTCCACGTCGGTGCCCGCGGGTTCGACCAGCGTCCAGCCGAGCGGCAGGCTTTCGACGTTGAAATCGTCCGAAGCAAAACGCGGGATCGGCGGCGTGCCCACGGTCAGCGTCACAGTCCCGGTCACTTCGGTGCCGCCATCCGTGACGACATAGGTGAAGCCGTCGTAGCCCTCGTACCCAGTGTCGGGCTGGTAGGTCCAGGTCCCGTCGCCGTTGTCGGTCAGGTTGCCGTGCTCGGGGGAGCCCACCGAGACCAGGGTAAGCGTATCGCCGTCCGGGTCGCTGTCATTGGCCAGCAGGTCGTCGGCCGAGACGATGAGCGCGGTATCGGCGTCGGTCGAGAACGCATCGTTCCCCGCCACCGGCGCGGCGCTGACCCCGTCCTCGAAGACAATGGGATCGCTGTCGATGCTCACGTAGTCGACCTCGGCGGTGAAGCTGCCGGCACTGCCGGCGCTGCCGGCAAAGACGCCCGCCTCGGTGACGGTCATGGCACGGGTCAGCATGCCTGCCGCGATCCAGTTGCTGCCGTCCTGCGAGTGGTAGAGCCGGAAGGAGTCTCCATCCCGCTCAAGCCGCAGGTAGGGGGCACTGCCGGAAACGACCTGCACCTTGAAAGCCTGGCTCGACACGCCGTTCACGGTCACCGCGCCGAAGGCCCAGAGCTTGGTGCCGTCCGAGTAGGTATCGAAGCGCAGCCAGGTGTTCTCGCTCTCCTCGATGACGAAGCCCTGCATCTGGTACTGCGCCGTGGGCGTCGACAGGAAACGCGCCTCGAGCATGAAATTCTCGTCGGCCACCTCCTGCATCGCGCGAACGGCGTTGTTGGTGTTCCAGATGTCGTGGCTGCCGGTGCCGGTGGTGAGCGTCAGGTAGGCCTCGGCCCCGTCGGTTTCGAGCCCCTGCGACGCACCCGAGGGCGCGATAACGGTCCAGGAGTCGCCCAGCGTCTCGGTGTTGAAATCGTCCGATACGAAGGCCGGTGTCGGCGGCGTTCCGACGGTGACGGTCACCGTCGCGGAGGCTTCGGACTGGCCGTTCGAGACCGTGTAGCTGAAGCTGTCATAGCCCTGGTAGCCGGTTGTCGGCTGGTACGTCCAGGTGCCGTCGCCGTTGTCGGTCAGGATCCCGTGCCCCGGCGTGCCGACCGAAGTCACGGTCAGGGTCTGGCCGCTGCCATCGTTCGCGAGCAGGTCGTCGGTGCTGACCACGAGCGCCGCATCCGCCGCCGTGACGAAGGCGTCGTCTCCCGGGTCGAGCGGCACGATGCCATCGTCCTCGGTCAGCAGCGGGTCGCTGTCGATCTCGAAATAGTCCACCTGCGCGGTGAACCCGGTGGCGTTGCCGGTGTTGCCCGCCACAACGCCCGCCGCCGTCACCTCGATCGCCTGGGTAAAGCTGCCCGCCGTGACCCAGGTGGAGCCATTGGTGGAATATTCCATGGCCCAGACGTCGCCGTCGCGGGACACCCGCAGAAAGGGCGCACTGCCGCCATTGATCCGGACCTGAAAGCGGCTGCTCGTGGTGCCGTCGATGGTGACCGCTGCAAACGCATAGAGCTTGCTGCCGTCGGAATAGGTATCGAAGCGGATCCAGGTGTCGCTGTCTTCTTCGAACAGCAGGCCCTGAAGCTGATACTGGCCGGTGGGGGTCGTCAGGAAGCGGGTCTCGACGACCATGTCGTCATCGGCGACGTCCTGCATTGCCCGGGCGCCGTTGTTGGTCCCCCAGACGTCGTAGTTTCCGTCGGGCGTGATCAGCTCGAGCCAGGCATCGGTGCCGTCGGCGCTGAGCGCGTGGCTGATGCCCGCGGGCCCTTCGATGCGCCAGACGGGGTCGAGCGTGGCGGCAGAGAAATCGTCCGAAATGGCCTCGGCTTCGACGGCGACGGTGACCGTCACCGTGGCGTCCGAGGTGTCGGTGCCGTCCGACACCGTGTAGCTGAAGCTGTCCGAACCGGTGTAGCCTGTGTTGGGCTGGTAGGTCCACGTGCCGTCACCGTTGTCGGTGAGCGTGCCATTGGTGGCGGGACCGACGATGACGATGCTCAGCGTGTCGCCGTTGGCGTCCCCGTCATTGCCCAGCAGGTCCTCGGTGCTGATCACCAGCTGCGTGTCGGGGAGCGTCGACAGCGCATCGTCCTGCGGAGCGGGGGCGGTGTTCCCCTCGATCGCCACCGGGTCCTCGACGACGAGCGGATCGCTGTCGATCTCGAAATAGTCCACCTGCGCGGTGAAGCCCGTGGCATTGCCGGTGTTGCCGGCGACGACGCCTGCAGAGCTCACGTCGAGTGACTGCGTGAAGCTGCCGGCGGTCACCCAGGCGGTGCCGTTGGTGGAGTACTCCATCGTCCAGACGTCGCCATCCCGCGCGACACGCAGATAAGGCGCGCTGCCGCCGTTGATCCTAACCTGGAAGCGGGCGGCAGAAACCCCGTCGATGGTGACCGCGGCAAAGGCGTACAGTTTGCTGCCGTCGGAATAGGTGTCGAAGCGGATCCAGTTGTCCGCGTCCTGCTCGAACAGCAGGCCCTGAAGCTGGTACTGGCCGGTGGGCGTCGACAGGAAGCGGGTCTCGATGACCATGTCGTCATCGTCGACCGCCTGCATCGCGCGCGCGCCGTTGTTGGATCCCCAGACATCGTAGTTGCCGTCAGGCGTGACCAGTTCCAACCACGCCTCGGTGCCGTCGCCGTCGAGCGCGTAATCGATCCCCGATGGTCCCTCGATCACCCACACGGAATCGAGGACAGACGAAGAAAAATCGTCGGAAGAGCTCATAAAATAACTCCGAAAGAAAATGCAAAAAATGCAGTCTATAAGATCCGGCATATGTTACGCGGCGCGGCGCATATCGCCAAGCAGTTTGCGACCGCTGCCTTGAAAGTTTGTGTCGGCAGAAGTTTTGCAAGGCGGGTCAAGAGCTTTCACGCTGCGGCGCCGCATCCATGGGCAGCACCCGCGCCCTGCAAGCGCTTTGGCGGCCCCTCTCGTCGGCGCCTGACGGCCAGACTCGCGCTTAAGGCGATTCGCCGTACGTGAAAGCTGTTCTGTATCCAAGAGGTCGCGGCAAGCGCCGGAGTCATGACGGCCCGGCCGAAACCACCTGTAAGAAGCGCTGCCAGATGCATCGGGGCGTGACTCTGACGACACAACCTCGTGCAGAGATTTCAATCGCCCTTGCCGGAGAGGCCCGAAATGGAGCGAATTGGGGTTGATTTTTGCATGCGCGGCGCCAAGAATTCTGGCATACGTGTCTCAGCTGATTCACGAATTGCCTTATTTCGGGGGCATTTTTCTCCCCCCTCACGTTCATACCAGTCGTAATACCAAGTTGTTTTTTCGGAGTTTTATCTATGAAGACCGCGATTCTCGCAGGGGGCAAAGGCACGCGCCTTGCCGAAGAGACAAGCGTCAGACCCAAGCCGATGGTTGAGATCGGCGGCAAACCGATCCTCTGGCACATCATGATGATCTACTCGCATTTTGGGTTCAACGATTTCGCTGTCGCTCTGGGTTACAAGGGCGACTACATCAAACGCTACTTTGCTGAATACGGCTCGCTCTCGGGCAATCTTACCGTCCGCATCGGCCAGGACACCCCGGTTCAGCGCCATGACATCGAACACGCACCGTGGTGCGTCGACCTGATCGAAACCGGCGAGGAGACCCTGACCGGCGGTCGGGTCAAGCGCCTCAAACCTTACATCGGCAACGAGACCTTCATGCTCACCTGGGGGGATGGCGTCGCCGACGTGAACATCAACGATCTGATCGCCTTCCACCGCTCGCACGGCAAGCTCGCGACGATCACCGCGGTGCGCCCGCCGGCGCGCTACGGCCACATGCGGTTCGACGGCGACCAGGTCACCGCATTCGAGGAGAAACCGCAGACTGCAGAGGGCTGGATCAACGGCGCCTTCTTCGTGCTCGAACCCGAGGTCTTCGACTACATCGAGGGCGACATGGTCATGTTCGAACACGCACCGCTCGAGAACCTCGCGAAAGACGGGCAGCTCATGGCCTACCGCCACGAAGGCTTCTGGTCGGCGATGGATACGCTGCGCGACAAGCACAATCTGCAGAAAACTTGGGAAACGGGCAATCGCCCCTGGGCTCTTTGGGAAAAGTGAAGATGAAAGTTCTTGTAACCGGAAACCGCGGATATATTGGCGTCATCCTCACTCCGATGCTTCAGGCAGCCGGACATGAGGTGACAGGCATCGACAGCGACCTCTACAGCCGGTGCACCTTTGCACCGGGTGGCGAGATGCCCGAGGTGCCGACCCTGCTGAAGGACATCCGCGACGTCGAGCCCTCGGACTTCGAAGGCGTCGACGCCGTGCTGCATCTCGCCGCACTCTCAAACGACCCGCTGGGCGATTTCCGCCCCGAGGTCACCGAGGACATCAACTTTCAAGGCACCATGCGGGTGGCCCGCTCGGCCAAGGCCGCGGGCGTGTCGCGCTTCGTGTTCTCGTCGTCGTGCTCGAACTACGGCGCGGGCGGCGCGGACTTCATCGACGAGACCGGCGCCTTCAACCCGGTCACGCCCTATGGCGTCAGCAAGGTGAAGTCGGAACTGGCGCTGGCCGAGCTGGCCGACGACAATTTCTGCCCGACCTTCCTGCGCTCGGCCACCGCCTATGGCGTGAGCCCGCGCATCCGCTTCGACCTGGTGCTCAACAACCTCGTCGCCTGGGCGGTCACCACCGGCAACATCCACATGAAGTCCGACGGCACGCCGTGGCGCCCGATCACCCATATCGAGGACATCAGCCGCGCCTTCGTCGCCACGCTCGAGACGCCGGTCGAGAAGATCCGCAACGAGGCGTTCAACGTGGGCGTCACCGAGCACAACTACCAGATCAGGGAACTGGCCGAGATCGTCGCCGAGATCGTGCCGGGCTGCGAGGTGACCTTCGCCGACGACGCCGGCCCCGACAAGCGCTCGTACCGGGTCAACTGCGACAAGATCCGGCGCGTGATGCCGCACTTCAAGCCGCAGTGGGACGCACGCAAGGGCGCCCAGTCGCTCTACGAGGCCTACAAGGCCGTGGACCTGACGCTCGAAGAGTTCGAAGGCCCGCGGTACCAGCGCATCGGCCACATCAAGAAGCTCATCGCCGACGGCGTCATCGACACCTCGCTGCACCATCTTGAGAGCCGCGACAACGGCATCGACCCCACCTTTCGCGAGGACGCCGCCAAGGTCTCGTGCATCTCCTGCGGCTGCGAGGGGCTGGAGCCGATCCTCGACCTCGGGCCGATGCCGCGTTCGGACGGTCTGCTCGAAGAGGGCTCGCTCAAGAACCAGGAAAGCCTCGTGCCGCTGCGGCTCGGCTACTGCCCCGGCTGCTCGCTGGTGCAGCTGCTCGAGACCCGTCCGCCGGAAGAGATGTTCGGCGACGACTACGTCTACTTCTCGTCCTTCTCCGAGGACCTGCTGGCGCACTCGCGCAAGAACGCGCTCGAGCTGATCGACATGCGCGGGCTCGACAAGGGTAGCCTCGTGGTCGAGATCGCCTCGAACGACGGCTACATGCTCAAGAACTTCAAGGAGCAGGGCGTCGGCGTCCTCGGTGTCGATCCGGCCAGCCAGCCCGCCTCGGCGGCGCGCGAGAAAGGCATCAACACGATCATCGACTTCTTCGGCACCCGCGTCGCCGAGCAGGTGCGCGAGATCCGGGGCGAGGCCGACGTGATCATCGCCAACAACGTGGTGGCCCACGTGGCCGACCAGAACGACCTCGTCGCGGGCATGGCGCATCTGCTGGCCGATAACGGTGTTGTAGTGGTGGAATTCCCCTACGTCCGCGATCTCATCGACTTCATCGAGTTCGACACGATCTACCACGAGCACCTCTGCTACTTCTCGGTGGGCTCGGCCAAGACGCTGTTCGAACGCCACGGGCTCTACCTCAACGATGCCCGCCGCGTGGCGATCCACGGCGGCTCGCTGCGGCTCTACTTCGAGAAAACCCCGAACCCGTCCGAGGCGGTGACCGCCCTGCTGGCGGAAGAGGAAGCGCTCGGGCTCGACCGTTACGACTATTACGCCGACTTCGGTGCCCGCGTCCGCGCCTTCCGCGAGGAAGCCCGCAAGCTGGTCTCCGAGATCCGTGCCGACGGCAAGCGCATCGTGGCCTACGGTGCCGCCGCCAAGGGCACGATCATGCTCAACTACCTGTCGCTCGACAGCCAGAGCATCGAGTACGCGGTCGACAAGAACGTCCACAAGCAGGGCAAGTACATGCCCGGCGTGCGGGTTAGGATCTACGATCCCGAGAAGCTCAAGACCGACAAGCCGGAATACGTGATGATCCTGCCGTGGAACTTCCGCGACGAGATCGTCCGGCAGCAGAAGGACTTCCTCGCCGGTGGCGGCAAGTTCGTCGTGCCGATCCCCAGCCTCGAGTCGATCCCGGTGCAGTCCTGCATCCTGCTCGACGACCCGTCCGAGGCGCGTGATTTTCCGCGACGCCCCATCGAGCTGCATTTCTGCGACGATTGCGGCCTGGTGTTCAACGCGCTCTTCGACCTCGCCATGGTCGACTACGCCTCCACCACGGAGGAGAGCCAGCACTTCTCGGGGACCTTCAACCGCTTCGCCAAGGAGCTGGTGGAAGAGATCGCCGAGACCGACGAGCTCGGGGGCCGCAAGGTCCTCGAGATCGGCTGCGGCAAGGGCGATTTCCTGCAGGAACTGGTGCAGCGCACCGGGGCGCTGGGGCTCGGGGTGGATCCCGGCTTCATCCCCGAGCGCCTGCCCGGCGCCAACGGCACCGAGATCCGCTTCCAGCGCGAGTATTTCGACCCTGAGACCATCGCCGACACCCCGGATTACGTGGTCTGCCGCCACACGCTCGAGCATATCCCCGACGTCGGCCCCTTCATCGGCGACATCTCCAAGGTGATCGACGGGCGCGACGACGTGGGCATCTTCTTCGAGACCCCCGACGTCGCCCGCGTGCTCGACGAGGGCGCGTTCTGGGACATCTACTACGAGCATTGCTCCTATTTCACGCTCGGCAGCCACGCGCGGCTATTCCGCCGCAACGGGCTCGGCGTGACGCGGACCTATCTCGCCTACGACGACCAGTACATCATCCAGTACGCCCGTCCCGGCGAGGCCCCGTCCCTGCCCGAGGAAGACGATCTCGAGCGTCTCCGCAGGCTCGCCGCCGACTTCCCGGCCCGCGTCGACACTGTCCGCAAGAAGTGGAAGAAGTTCGTCGAGACCCGCCACGCCGCCGGAAAGCGGGTGGCGATCTGGGGCGGCGGCTCGAAGGGGGTGTCGTTCTGCACCACCGACGGGCTCGGCCCGATGCTGAGCCACGTGGTGGACATCAACCCCTACAAGCAGGGCAAGTACCTGCCCGGTGCGGGGCTGCGGGTGTCTGCCCCCGAGGACCTCGCCGCCGAGCCGCCCGACACCGTGATCGTGATGAACCCGGTGTACCTGCCCGAGATCGGCGCCCAGCTGGCGTCGATGGGGCTCAACCCTGAACTGACGGCGGTGTGACATGAGCCTCTCGACCCATTGCCCCCTCTGCGGCGCCGATCATCCCGAAGCGGTCTACACGCTGGGTGACGTGCCGGTGATCTGCAACCAGCTCTGGCCCGACGCGGGCGCGGCCCGCACCGCGCCCTCGGGCAACGTGGAGCTGGTGGTCTGCCCGGACTGCGCCTTCATCTGGAACCGCGCCTTCGACCCGGACTGCATGGAATACGCGCCGGGCTACGAGAACGCCCTGCACTTCTCGCCGCATTTCCAGTCCTTTGCCGAGGACCTCGCGGCGGGGCTGGTGGAGCGCTTCGACCTTGCCGGCAAGCACGTGTTCGAGATCGGCTGCGGCGACGGCCACATGCTCGACCTGATGGCCGCGAACGGGGTGGCGACCGCCACCGGCTTCGATCCGTCGATGGAAGGCAAGGACACGCCCTACACCGCCCGCGACGGCGTCGAGATCGTGCCCGAGTACTTCCGTTCGGACCAGCTCGGCCGCCCCTTCGACGCCATCCTCTGCCGGCACGTGCTCGAACATCTCGACGCGCCCATGTCGCTTCTGCAAGACATCCGCCGCGCCATCGGCGAGCGCGATGTGCCGGTCTACTTCGAGGTGCCGAACGCAGGCTGGATGCTCGACGCGGTGTCGATGTGGGACGTGATCTACGAGCACGTGGGCTACTGGACGGCACCGGCAATCATCGCGCTGTTCCGCCGCGCGGGCTTTGCGCCGACCTCGGTCAGCGTGGGCTACGGAGGGCAGTTCCTGATGGTCGAGGCCCGTCCCGCGGATCCCGAACCCGGCTACCTCGACCCCGGCGCACCCGAGGTCCTGGCCGCGGCACGCGCCTTCGGCGATGCCGCCACCGGCGCGCTTGCCAGCTGGCGCGAGAAGCTCTCGGGCGTACACGGGCGCGCGGTGATCTGGGGCGCGGGCTCGAAGGGCATCACCTTCGCCAACGCGCTCGGCGCCGCCGGCGCCCCGCTCGCGGCGATGGTCGATCTCAACACCCGCAAGCACGGGCTGCTGGCCCCCGGCGTCGCCCTCCCGGTCGTCGCCCCCGGCGAGCTCGCCGAGATCGGCCCCGATCTGGTGCTGATCTCGAACGCGCTTTACGAGGCCGAGATCACCGGACAGGTCCGCAACATGGGCCTCGCACCGGAATTCGCCGTGGTGACGGGTTGAGCAGAGTTGGCCCATCCCGTCCCCCCAAAGGACACCCGCGTCCTTCCGATCTGTGCTATGCTTCAGCCCGGATCACATTTGTGACTTTTGGATTCGATCCGAGTTATTGCCGGACAGCCCACCATGTTTCTTGACCCAAAGTTCTATCTCCGCATTTTCTGGACCCGGCTGCCGATCTTCCTGGCAATGCTCTTCGCCGCGATGTTGGCAGGCTTTATCCTGATCAAGACGCTGCCGACGGTCTACAGGGCACAAGCTATCCTGTTGGTGGAGAACTCCCAGATTCCCACCACGCTTGCGACCTCGACCGTCAGCACCGACCTGACCGAACAGATCCAGATCATCCAGCAGCGCCTGATGACCCGGGAGAACCTGCTCGACCTTGCGCACAAGTTCGATCTCTACGCCGATCAACCCGACATGCAGCCGGACGAGATCGTGGAGTCGATGCGGGACCGGATCGACATCTACCTCGCCGGTGGCCGCGGCCGTGTGACCACGGCGACGATCTCGGCCGAGGCCTCGAGCGGCGCCGCGGCGGCGGGCATTGTCAACGAGCTGGTGACCCGCGCCCTCGGTCAGGACGCAGCCTTCCGGACCGAGGTTGCCGCGGACACGCTGACCTTCTTCAAAAACGAGGTCGCCCGTCTCGGCGAAGAGCTCAGCATTTCCGACAAGCGCATCCTCGACTTCAAAAACGAGAACGTGGACGCGCTGCCCGAAACCCAGGAATACCGCCTGAGCCGCCAGTCACAACTTCAGGAACGGCTCGCCCAGACACAGCGCGAGATCAGCCAGCTGGGCGAACAGCGACGGCGGCTGGTGGATCTCTTCGAGTCCACGGGCCGCGCCGATCTCGTCCAGCAGCGCCCGCTCAGCCCCGAGGAGCAGGAACTGCGCGCCCTCCAGTCCGAACTGCGCGAGGCGCTGGCGGTGTTCAGCACCACCAATCCCAAGGTTGTCGCCCTGCAGAACCGGGTCAACCGGCTCGAGGCGGAACTCGCCGGGGCCGCCACCGAGCCCGAAGACGGCACGAACCCGCGCGAATCTGTCTTCAGGGCGCAGCTGGTCGAGATCGACAGCCAGCTGAACTCGCTCGAGACGCTGGCGGACGGGCTCGAAGTCGAGATCGGGGCTCTTCGCGAGAACATCGAACAGACACCCTCGAACGCGATCACGCTCAATGCCATGGAGCGCGACCGGGACAACGTCCAGATTCAGTACGACACCGCGGTATCGCGGCTCTCGCAGGCCGCCACCGGCGAGCGCATCGAGGTGATGTCGAAGGGCCAGCGTCTCTCGGTCATCGAGCGGGCGGACATCCC
>NZ_JAATOS010000116.1:0-10816 GCF_011806505.1 Salipiger sp. HF18
GAGCGCGGGGTGATCTGGCGCCATGCGCTGCGGGCCGCGATGGTCAGCATCATCCCGGTGCTGGGCATCCAGGCCGGCTTCGTGCTGTCGGGCGCGGTCTACATCGAGATGGTGTTCCAGTGGCCCGGCGTCGGGCGGATGCTGGTCGACGCCATCCTCAAGCGCGACATCCTGCTGGTGCAGGGCGGCGTGGTCTTCGTCGCCGCCTGCTACGTGCTCTTCAACATCGTGGTGGACGTGGCGCAGAGCCTGCTCGACCCGAGGATCAAGACATGAGCTTCCTCGCGCTTCTCGCCCGCAACCGGCTGGCACTGGCCGGGCTCGTGGTCATGGCGCTGGTGGTCGCGCTGGCGCTGGTGACGCCGCTGCTGCCGCTCGCCGATCCGGACGTCACCGACACCGGCAACCGCTTCCTGCCGCCGTTCTCGGAGGGCGCGCTTCTGGGCACCGACCATCTCGGGCGGGACCTGCTGTCGCGGCTGCTCTGGGGCACGCGGCTGTCGCTGGCGGTGGGCTTTGCCGCCGCGGTGATCGCCGCCGTGCTCGGCGCCGCGGTGGGCATCGTCGCGGGCTATTACGGCGGGCGGGTGGACAACCTGATCATGCGCGGCGTCGATATGCTCATGGCCTTTCCCTACATCCTGCTGGCACTCGCCATCGTGGCAGCACTCGGG
Source organism: Salipiger sp. HF18 (assembly GCF_011806505.1). Taxonomy (NCBI): domain Bacteria; kingdom Pseudomonadati; phylum Pseudomonadota; class Alphaproteobacteria; order Rhodobacterales; family Roseobacteraceae; genus Salipiger; species Salipiger sp. HF18. The sequence continues at coordinate 675 of NZ_JAATOS010000116.1, forward strand.
CCCGGGCTTCTGAACGCGCTGATCGCGGTGGCGGCGGTCAACATCCCGTTCTTTGCCCGCAACATCCGTGGCATCACCGTGGGCATCGCGCACAAGGAGTTCGTGGACGCGGCCAAGCTCGCCGGCATGGGCGACGGGCGCATCATCCTGTCCGAGGTGCTGCCCAACGTGATCCCGGTGATCGTCATCGCCATGTCGACCACCGTGGGCTGGATGATCCTCGAGACCGCCGGGCTGTCGTTCCTCGGGCTGGGCTCGCAGCCGCCGCAGGCGGATCTGGGCTCGATGCTGGGCGAGGCGCGCTCGGCGCTGATTACCAACCCGCACACCTCGGTGGTGCCGGGGATGATGATCCTGGTGATCGTCATGGCGATCAACCTGCTGGGCGACGGGGTGCGCGACGCGCTCGACCCGCGGCTGCGCTCGGGGGCGCTGTCCCGGCCGATGGCGGCCACCATGGTGCGGCGCGAGGGGCCGGTTCCGCAGCCCGAGGGCGAGGCGCTGCTCGCGCTCCGCGAGCTGCGCACGGAGTTCCACGTGAAGCAAAGGGTGTACCGCGCCTTGGGCGGGGTGAGCCTTGGCGTGCGGCCGGGCGAGTGCCTCGGCATCATCGGCGAGAGCGGCTCTGGCAAGTCGGTGACGGCGCTGAGCGTGATGGGGCTGGTGGCCTCGCCGCCCGGGGTGATCGCCGGCGGGGCGGTGCATTACCGGGGCGAGGACCTCGTGGGGGCGACGTACGAGCGGCTGCGCAGCCTGCGGGGGCGCGAGATCGCCTACATCTTTCAGGACCCGCTGGCCACGCTGCACCCGCTCTACACCGTGGGCGACCAGCTGGCCGAGGCGATCCGGGTGCATCGCGGCGTCTCGCGCGGCGAGGCGCGGAGCCGGGCGCTGGCGCTGCTGCGGGACGTGCGCATTCCCAACGCCGAGAGCCGTCTCGACAGCTTCCCGCACGAGATGTCGGGCGGCATGCGGCAGCGGGTCGGCATCGCTATGGCGCTGGCCAACGATCCGCAGGTGATCATCGCCGACGAGCCGACCACGGCGCTCGACGTTACGGTGCAGGCGCAGATCCTGTCGCTGCTCGACACACTGCGGCGCGAGAAGGGGCTGGCCATCGTCTTCATCACCCATGATTTCGGCGTGGTGGCGCAGCTCTGCGACCGGGTGGCGGTGATGTACGCGGGGCGCATCGTCGAGGAAGGGCCGACGCAGGCGGTACTCGAGACGCCGGCGCATCCCTACACCCGCCGTCTCATCGCCTGCGTGCCCGAGCTGGGCGAGGGCAAGCGGGTGCTGCACGCGATCCCGGGCCTGCCGCCTGCGGTGGATGCGCTGCCGCCCGGCTGCGCCTTCGCGCCGCGCTGCGACAAGGCGGCGGAAGCCTGCCGCGAGGGCGACGTGGCCCTGCACGGCGGCGCGCGCAAGGTGCGCTGCCTGTTCCCCGAGACTGCCCCGGAAACCGACCCGGAAACCGCTGCGGAGGCCGCGCAATGACCGTCGCCCTGAAGCTCGAGGAGCTCTCCAAGACCTTCGCCGTCGGCAAGCGGCTCTTCGGGCCGCCCAAGGGCCGGGTCCACGCCGTGCATCCGGTGACTCTCGAGATCGCCTCGGGCGAGACCCTTGGCATCGTCGGCGAGAGCGGTTGCGGCAAGTCCACGCTGGCGCGCATGCTGGTGGGGCTGCTCGAGCCCACCGGCGGGCATATCGAGATCGACGGCGAGCCGCTCGACAACGCCGATCCGGCGGTTTTCGGCAAGCGCATCCAGTATGTCTTCCAGGACCCGATCAGCTCGCTCAACCCGCGCAAGACCATCCGGCAGATCATGGAGGTTCCGCTGAAGCGCCTGCACCGGATGGACAAGGCGCAGCGGGCGGCGCGGATTTCCGAGATCTTCACCCAGGTGAACCTGCGCGAGGAGTTCCTCGACCGCTACCCGCACGAGTTCTCGGGCGGGCAGGCCCAGCGCATCGGCATCGCGCGGGCGCTGGCGGCGGAGGCGCGGATCCTGATCCTCGACGAGCCGGTCTCGGCGCTCGACGTGAGCGTGCAGGCGCAGGTCCTGAACCTGCTTGCCGACCTGAAGGCGCGGCAGGGGCTGACCTACCTCTTCATCTCGCACGACCTCGCGGTGGTCGAGGCGGTGAGCGACCGGGTCGCGGTGCTCTACTTCGGCTCGGTGGTCGAACTCGGGCGTGCCGAAGAGGTCTTCGCCCATCCCCGCCACCCCTACACCAGGCTGCTCGCCGACAGCGCCCCGGTGGTGGGCCGGGCGCTCACCGCCCCCGAGGGCCGCGAGACCGAGCTTCCCGACCCGTTGAACCCGCCGCGGGGCTGCGCCTTCCGGGCGCGCTGCCCCAACGCGGGCCCCCGCTGCGCCGAGGAGGTGCCGATGCTCGACGGCGGGTCGCAGCAGGCCGCCTGCTTCCACCCCCTGCACCCGGGCGCCTGAGACGCCTCCGGCTCCCCGCTCGCACCACAGCAGAGCGCCGACCGCTTGCCCGGCCCCGTCCCTGCCGCCTATAGGTTGGGGACAGGGGTAAGGAACGGACAGGAATGACGGCAGGCAGTCTCGACAAACTCCGCGAGCTCTACGAGGGCGAAAGCGACAAGGCACACCGGTTCCGCTACGCGGTGCTGATCTTCGACATCGGGACCATCCTCTTCGTGATCGCCACCAGCTTTACCCAACACGGTCGCGTGGTAGAGAGCATCGACGCGGTGTTCGGGGTCGTCATCCTCGCGGATTTCATCGCCCGCGTGGCCATCGCCCCGCGCAAGCTGCGCTTCCTCGTGATGCCGGTGACGCTGGCGGACATGGTGTCGATCGTGTCCTTCCTCGCGCCGCTCGCGGGCGAGGGGCTGGGCTTCCTGCGGGTGGTACGAACGCTGCGCTTCCTGCACACCTACCAGCTGCTGAAACGGCTGCGCGCGGACTTCCCGTTCTTCAGCCGCAACCAGGACGTGTTTGTGGCGGCGATCAACCTGCTGGTCTTCATCTTCGTGATGACCGGGCTGGTCTACGCCACGCAATTCGGCTCGAACCCGCAGATCGACAATTACGCCGATGCGCTCTATTTCACCGTCACGGCGCTGACCACCACCGGCTTCGGGGACATCACGCTCACAGGCTCGCTCGGACGGATGATCTCGGTCGTGGTGATGATCTGCGGCGTCACCCTGTTCCTGCGACTGGCACAAGTGCTGTTCCGGCCCAACAAGGTGCGCGAGACCTGCGGCACCTGCGGCCTGTCGCTGCACGATTCCGACGCGGTGCATTGCAAGCATTGCGGCGCGATCATCCACATCAAGACGGAGGGTCAGAGTTGACGTCCGAGATCACCATCCGGCACTTCGAGCCCCGCGACCGCGACGCGCTCTGGCGCGTGCTCGAGCCGGTGTTCCGGGCGGGCGACACCTATGCCATCGACCCCGACATCCCGCGCGAGGACGCGCTGGCCTACTGGTGCGGGCCCGGGCGGCAGGTGTTCTCGGCGGTGATTGACGGCCGTCTCGTCGGCTCCTACTTCCTGGTGCGGAACCAGAAGGGCGGCGGCAGCCATGTCTGCAACTGCGGCTTCGTCACCGACCCCGACCAGCATGGGCGCGGCATCGCGCGCTCGATGCTGGCCCACGCGCTGGCCAGCGCCCGCAGTGCTGGCTTCCGCGCGATGCAGTTCAACTTCGTGATCTCCTCGAACCTGCGCGCCGTGGCGCTGTGGGAACGGGCGGGGTTCAAGATCGTCGGCCGCCTTCCCGGCGCCTTCAACCACCCAAAGGAGGGTTACGTGGACGCGCTCGTGATGCACAAGCCGCTGGGCGCCACGTGACCCCGTACAAGGAGGGCACAATGTCCAGTGAAAACCGGCTTCTCGCCATTCTCATCGACGCCGACAACACCTCGCCGAAATACGCCAAGGCGATCTTCGACGAGATCGCCTCGCTGGGCGAGGCCAGCGTGCGCCGCGTCTACGGCGACTTCTCCAGCCAGCAGATGGCCGGCTGGTCGAAGATCACTGCCGAATACGGGCTGGTGCCGCTGCACTCGCCCGCCAACACCGTGGGCAAGAACGCCTCGGACATCTCGCTGGTGATCGATGCCATGGACCTGATGCACACGGCCCGGTTCGACGGCTTCGTGCTGGTCAGCTCGGACAGCGATTTCACCCGCCTCGCCAGCCGCATCCGCGAACAGGGGCTCGACGCCTACGGCATGGGCATGCAGAAGACGCCGGACGCCTTCCGCAAGGCCTGCAAGCGTTTCATCTTCCTCGAGAACCTCGACGGCGCCCCCGAGCAGAAGACCGCCGGCAGCCAGCCTCACGCCACCGGCAAGCTCGACGAGGCGCGCAACCTCATCTTCACCGCGATGGACGCCATCGAGCAGGAAGACGACTGGTACACCCTCGGCCAGCTCGGCCAGTTCATCACCGCGGCGAACCCCGACTTCGACACCCGCACCTACGGCAAGCGCAAGCTCTCCGACCTGGTGTCCGAGCTGAAGGTGTTCGAGACCAAGCGCGGCCCGGGCAACCAGCTTCTGGTGCGGCGCCTCGACTGAGGCCGCCCCTGCCCCGCCCTGCTGGCAGGTCGGGGCCAGTTCGGGGATGGGCCTGGCGTCAGGCGCCGTAGCGGGCGAGGAAGGTCTCGACCGCCCCATCCACGACGCGGCCGGTCTCGTCATCCTCGAAGCGGGTCTGGATGCCGAAGCAGAGCTTGGCCCAGAGATCCGCCTTGCAGAGCTCGGCGAACTGGTCGGCGGCAAGCTCGAAATCCGTGACCCTGAGCTCGCCGCGCTCGGCGCTCTGGTGCAGGTAGCCGGTGAGCGCGTTGTGCAGCATCCGCGGCCCGCACTGGTAGAACTGCCGGCCGAGCTCGGGGAAGCGGTCGGATTCCGCCACGCAGATGCGAAAGACGCGCTGGCCCATCTCGGACAGCAGAAACGAGAGAAAGCGCCGCCCGACCTGCGGCAGCACCCGGTCCGGCGGCCCGGACATGTCGATGCTCAGCATCGCCTCGTCGGTCTGGGCCTGGCACTGGGCGCTGGCCATCTCCATGAACAGCAGCCGCTTGTCGGGGAAGTAGCTGTAGAGCGTCGCCTTCGAGACCCCCGCCGCGCGCGCGATGTCGTCGACGCTGGCCCCCTCGAAGCCGTCGCGAAGAAAGATTTCGCGGGCGCCTTCAAGCACCTGGTCGAATTTGCGCCCCCGACGGACGGTCGCCTGAGTGGTTGTCATCCCGGACCTCCCGATGCCGGCCATCATAAACCGGCCAGTTCAGTTCCGGCAAGCACCAACGGTTTAGGGCCGCCCTGCCGGCTGCGGGACGGGCGCGGGCGACGGTGCGGGCGCAGGCCAGGTGAGGCGCGGAAGCTCGATCCCCTGCGCGGCGCCGGGCAGGGGCGCAAGGATCATGAGGGCGGCGGCAAGCAGAAGCATCTCTTTCATGGCGCAATTCCAAACTGAACTGTATGGTTTATTTTCGCGCAATCCCGCGATCACGCCAAGCACAAGAGTGAACCGATCAGTTCACATTTTGCCGATTGCATTCCACCAGAAAATTTCTAGTTTAGAATTATTCTAACCACAGAGGTTTGCGATGAGTTTCTTCAATCACCGCCGGCAGTTCCGGGATCTGAGCGAACAGGAGATTCTCGCGCTGGCGATCTCGTCGGAAGAGGACGACGCCCGGATCTACCGCAGCTACGCCGAGATGCTGCGCCCCGACTTCCCCGACTCGGCGGCGATCTTCGACAACATGGCCATCGAGGAAGACGGCCACCGCAAGGCACTGATCTCGGCCCACAGCATGCGCTTCGGCACGGTGATCCCGCTGATCCGGCGCGAGCACGTGGCCGGCTTCTACGCCCGGCGGCCGGTCTGGCTGATGAAGAACCTCTCGCTCGAGCGGATCCGCGAACAGGCCGAGATCATGGAGCGCGATGCCGAGCGCTTCTACCTCGAAGCCGCAAAGCGCAGCACCGACGCGTCGACCCGCCGGCTGCTGGGCGATCTCGCCGCCGCCGAGGCCTCGCACGAACGCCGCGCAATAGAGCTGACCGGCGACCACCTCGACGACGAGACCCGCGAAGAGGAAGACCGCATCGCCCACCGCCAGTTCGTGCTGACATGGGTGCAGCCGGGGCTCGCGGGGCTGATGGACGGCTCGGTCTCGACGCTGGCGCCGATCTTCGCGACCGCCTTCGCCACGCAGGACACCTTCACCACCTTCCTCGTCGGCCTCGCCGCCTCGGTCGGCGCCGGCATCTCGATGGGCTTCACCGAGGCCGCCTCGGACGACGGCGAACTGTCGGGCCGCGGCTCGCCCTTCAAGCGCGGCGTTGCCTCCGGGGTGATGACGGCGGTGGGCGGGCTCGGCCACGCCCTGCCCTACCTGATCCCGCATTTCTGGACCGCGACCATCATCGCCTGGATCGTCGTCTTCTTCGAACTCTGGGCCATCGCCTGGATCCAGAAGAAATACATGGAGACCCCCTTCCTCCGCGCCGCCGTGCAGGTGGTGCTGGGCGGCGCGCTGGTGCTGGCCGCGGGCATCCTGATCGGCAGCGGCTGACCTCCCAAGGCCCCGGCCCGCCTTCCGGCACAAGGACAGAGCCCACCGCAAGCGCGACCCCCGCCCTTCATCTTGCCCGTAAACTCCGGGGGGAGCGCGAAGCGCGGGGGGCTGGCCCCCCTTCGGCCCCTCCGCCGGGCATTCCCTCTGGCAGGCGCGCGCCGCCCGTGGCAAACCATGGCGCAACGCACAGCACCGGGAGACGCCACCATGACCCAGTTCGGCAAGGGCTGCCACCTGCACCTGATCGACGGATCGGCCTTCATCTTCCGCGCCTATCATGCGCTGCCGCCGCTCACCCGCAAGTCGGACGGGCTGCCCATCGGCGCGGTGTCCGGCTTCTGCAACATGCTGCAGAAATACGTCGAGGACAGCTCCGGCCCCGACGCGCCGACCCATGTCGCGGTAATCTTCGACAAGGGCAGCCACACCTTCCGCAATGATCTCTATGACCTCTACAAGGCCAACCGCGAGGCCATGCCCGAGGACCTGCGCCCGCAGATCCCGCTGACCCGGACCGCCACCCTGGCCTTCAACATCGCCTGCAAGGAACTCGAGGGCTACGAGGCCGACGACATCATCGCCACCCTCACCTGCCAGGCGCGCGAAGCCGGCGGGCGGGTGACGATCATCTCCTCCGACAAGGACCTGATGCAGCTGGTCGGCGACGGGGTCGAGATGCTCGACGCCATGAAGAACAAGCGCATCGACCGCGACGGCGTCTTCGAGAAGTTCGGCGTCTTCCCCGAGCGGGTCGTCGACGTGCAGGCGCTGGCCGGGGATTCGGTCGACAACGTGCCCGGCGCCCCGGGCATCGGCATCAAGACCGCGGCGCTTCTGATCAACGACTTCGGCTCGCTCGAAGAGCTCCTCGACCGCGCCGGGGAGATCAAGCAGCCCAAGCGCCGCCAGACCCTGATCGAGAAGCGCGAGCAGATCGAGCTGTCGAAGCGCCTCGTGCAGCTCGACTGCGAGACCCCGCTCGACTTCAGCCTCGACGATCTCGAGGTCCGCGACCCGGATCCCGAGGTGCTGCTGGGCTTCCTCACCGAGATGGAGTTCCGCACCCTCACCAAGCGCGTCGCCGACAAGTTCGGCAAGGACGCGCCCGTCCTCCCCGAGGCAGTGCCCGCCGCCGCGGGTGCCGAAACCGGTGCCGCGCCCGAGATGCCCGCCATCGACCCCGCCGGTTACGCTTGGGTCAAGACCGCCCAAGAGCTCGCGCCGTGGATCGCCGAGGCGCAGCAGCGCGGCTGGGTGGCCGTCGACACCGAGACCACGGGGCTCAACGAGATGGCCTGCGATCTCGTCGGCATCTCGCTCTGCATCACCCCCGGCAAGGCCTGCTACATCCCTCTCGCCCACCGCGCCGCCGCCACCGACGATCTCTTCGGCAGCGACGAACTGGCCGAGGGGCAGATGCCGATGCAGGACGCGCTCGACCTTCTGAAGCCGCTGCTCGAAGATCCGGCGGTGATGAAGATCGGGCAGAACATGAAATACGATGCCAAGATCTTTGCCCGCTACGGCATCGGCATCACCCCCATCGACGACACCATGCTGATGTCCTACGCCATGCACGGCGGGTTGCACGGGCACGGCATGGACACGCTCTCCGAGCGCTACCTCTCGCACACGCCGATCCCGATCAAGTCGCTGCTGGGCTCGGGCAAGAGCCAGATCACCTTCGACCGCGTGCCGGTCGAGGACGCGGTGAAATATGCCGCCGAGGACGCCGACATCACCCTGCGTCTCTGGACGATCTTCAAGCCGCAGCTGCACCAGGTCCGCGTCACCCGGGTCTACGAGGGGCTCGAGCGCCCGCTGGTCCCGGTGCTGGCCGAGATGGAGATGGCCGGCGTGCAGGTCGACCGCGACACGCTCTCGCGCATGTCGAACGCCTTCAGCCAGAAGATGGCGCAGCTCGAGGCCGAGATCCACGAGCTCGCGGGCGAAAGCTTCAACGTCGGCTCTCCCAAGCAGCTGGGCGAGATCCTCTTCGACAAGATGGGGCTCGAGGGCGGCAAGAAGGGCAAGACCGGCGCCTATGCCACCGGCGCCGACGTGCTCGAGGATCTCGCGACCGAGCACGAGCTGCCGGCGCGGGTGCTGGACTGGCGCCAGCTCTCCAAGCTCAAGTCGACCTACACCGACGCCCTGCAGGAGCACATCAACAAGGAGACCGGCCGCGTCCACACCTCCTACGTGATCGCGGGCGCCAACACCGGCCGCCTGGCCTCGACCGACCCCAACCTGCAGAACATCCCGGTGCGCTCCGAGGAAGGGCGGCGCATCCGCGAGGCCTTCGTCGCTCCCCAGGGCAAGACCATCGTGTCGCTCGACTACAGCCAGATCGAGCTGCGCATCCTCGCCCACATGGCGGGCATCGACGCACTGAAGGAGGCCTTCCGCGAGGGGCAGGACATCCACGCGATGACCGCCTCCGAGATGTTCAACGTGCCGATGGAGGAAATGACGCCCGAGATCCGGCGTCAGGCCAAGGCGATCAACTTCGGCGTCATCTACGGCATCTCGGGCTTCGGCCTCGCCCGCAACCTGCGCATCCCGCGCGGCGAGGCGCAGGCCTTCATCGACCGCTATTTCGAACGTTTCCCCGGCATCAAGACCTACATGGACGACACCGTGGCCTTCGCGAAGGAACACAAGCGGGTGGAGACCCTGTTCGGTCGCATCATCCACACGCCCGAGATCTCGGCCAGCGGCCCGCGCGCGGGCTTCGCCAAGCGCGCCGCGATCAACGCGCCGATCCAGGGCACGGCGGCGGACATCATCCGGCGCGCCATGGTGAGGATGCCCGGCGCCATTGCCGAGATCCCCGCGAAGATGCTGCTGCAGGTCCACGACGAACTGATCTTCGAGGTTGAGCAGGGAGCCGAGGACGACCTGATCGCCGCGGCCCGCTCGGTCATGGAGGGCGCCGCCGAGCCGGTGGTCAAGCTCGACGTGCCACTGGTGGTGGACGCCGGACGCGGCAAGAGCTGGGCCGAGGCGCACTGAGGCAACGCATCTTTCAAGCCAACTGGGTGCCCTAGCCCACCGCCGCCCGCGGCGCCTGCACCAGCCCCTGCCCGCGGTCGAGCGCGTCGGTGGCCGGGTCGAGCCCCGCGGTGGTGCAGGTGGCGAGCAGCCGCGCCCGCACCGCCTCGGCATTCGCGGGGCTGCCCGAGGCGCGCTGCGCCTCCCACCAGAGCGCCGCGATGCCGGCGGTGTGGGGACAGGCCATCGAGGTGCCGTTCAGCGCCCGCAACCCGCCACCGGTCGCCGCCGAGATGACATTGACGCCCGGCGCCGAGACCGTGGGGTTGGTGTTGGAAAAGGCCGCGATGCCGAGCCCCGCGTCGGCCTGCCCCAGCGCCCCCACCGAGACCACCCCGAAGGCGGCGGCGGGGACCGAGGCCGAGACCTCGAAGCCCGGGTCGATGTTGCGGCGGCTCTCGTTGCCGGCGGCGGCGCAGACCACGGTGCCGCCCGAGAACCGCCCCCGCGCCCGCCGCCTGTCCCTCCGCGCCTCGAACCTGCGCCGGGTCATCCGGGCGCCCCCCCGCGC
>NZ_JAATOS010000117.1:0-10577 GCF_011806505.1 Salipiger sp. HF18
CTTCCGATCTGGGCCGGCGTCGATCTGGTAGGCGAGGTAGAACGGGTAGGGGCGGCTGTCGTCGGCCTCGGGCGTGTCCGCGGCCACCAGCCGGTCCCACGTGGTCCCCTGCGGGGTCCAGTCGCCCATCAGCCGCAGCGCCATCGCCGGTTCGTCCTGCCCGGTGGCCTGCGCCAGCGCGCGGGTCATCAGCTTGCGGCTGACGCCGATGCGGAAACCGCCGGTGATCAGCTTGTTGAAGAGGAAGCGCTCGGTCTCGTCGAGCCCGTCCCACGCCTCGAGAATGAAGGCCTTGCGGGCCTCGAGGTCGCGGTTCGGCAGGTCCGAGAGCGCCTCGAGCATGGCGGTGAGCGTGCGGTCCCCGCCGCGCCCGGGCGGCGGCAGCAGAAGTGCGATGGTCTCGGCGAGATCGCCGACGATGGGGTAGCATTCCTCGAGCAGCCAGAGCGGCACGCCGGCGCGCTCTGCCGCCCATTCCCGAAGCTGCGTCGTGGTCACCGCGCGCTTGGGGCGGCGGCCGGAGAACAGCGCCACGGTCCAGAGCCGGTCGGACTCGGGCGCGGTGCGGAAATACTCGGCCAGCGCCGCGGTCTTCACCGTGGTCTTGGTGCTCTGGTCGATGGCGGTGAAAAGCTCGGCGAAGGCCTTCATGCGGCGTCCTCGGCGTCGTCCTCGGCGGTGCCGAACTCGGTCGGGACAACCTGCGCGTCGAAGCCCTGCGTGACCAGCCAGCGGGCGAAGATCTCGGTGTAGCCGTGGGTGGCGAAGATCCTCTCGGCGCCGGTCTCGCGGATGGCTGTGTGCAACTCGTCCCAGTCGGCGTGATCCGAGAGCACGAAGCCCCGGTCGGCGCCGCGCCGCCTGCGCACCCCGCGCAGCCGCATCCAGCCCGAGGCGACGGCGGTGCGGGCGGGGCCGAAGCGCCGTGCCCAGTTCGAGCCGAGCGCCGAGGGCGGGGCGATGACCATGGCACCGGGATGGGCCTTGAGGTCGAGCTCGGGCGTCACGTGGGTGGTGTCGGGCAGCGCGTAGCCCTGGGCCCGCAGCACCGCGTTGGTGTTCTCGACCGCGCCGTGGGTGAGGATCGGACCGGTCGCCGGGTCGAGCAGCGCCAGCAGCCGCTGCGCCTTGCCCAGCGAATAGGCGCCGAGGATCGAGGCCCGGCCCTCGGCGGCGTTGGCGGCCCACCAGCTGTTGATGTCGGCGGCGACCTCGCGCTGCGGGCGCCACTTGAAGACCGGCAGCCCGAAAGTGCATTCGGTGATGAAGGCGTGGCAGCGCACCGGCTCGAAGGTCTCGCAGAGCCCGTCGGGGGCGAGCTTGTAGTCGCCCGAGACCACCCAGACCTCGCCGCCGACCTCGACCCGGACCTGCGCCGAGCCGGGGATGTGGCCGGCGGGGTGAAAGCTGACCGTGGCACCTCCGATGCGCCGGGTCTCGCCGAAGCGGATGGTGTCGATGGCGATCTCGCCCAGCCGGTGGCGGATCACCGGGGTGGCGGCATCGGTGGCGAGATAGGCGCCATGTCCCGGGCGGGCATGATCGGAATGGCCGTGCGTGATGAGCGCGCGCGCCACCGGGCGCCAAGGGTCGATGTGGAAATCCCCTGCCGGGCAGTAGATGCCCCTGTCGGTGAAGGTCAGAACGTCGCCCATGCAGCCGAAGCTAGCGCGGCGCGCCGGGCGGGAAAGCTCGGGTTAAGCGGGCGATGCGCCGGGCGGGGGCAGGCCGAGTGAGCGACGATGCGCCGGGCGGGGGGGAGTTCAGGCCCAGCGGGCGTTAGGGCGCCGTGCGGGCGGGAAAGCTCAGGCCCAGCGGGCGGCGGCGTCAGCGCTGCGGGCGGCGTCCTCGAAGACCTGCGCCATCTGGCTGAGGATACGGCCGCGGGTCACCGCGTCCTCCATCAGCACCTCGTGCTCGCCGCCCTGCACCCGCTCGAGCCGTCCGCCGGGCCAGGCGGTCATGCGGGCGACGATGCGGGGCACGTCGACGATGCGCTCGTTGCTGCCGACGAAGGCGATGGCGGGCAGGTCGGGGGCGGGCAGGCGGGCGAGCGCCAGGCATTCCGCCAGCGCCTGGTGCAGCCAGCGCAGCGACGGCCCGCCAAGCTGCAGCTCGGGGATCTCGGTCACCTGGCGCTGCATGTAGGTCCAGCCGCCGCGGTCGGTGGTCAGCAGGTTGCCCTCGTAGAGCCCGGTGGCGACATAGCTGTCGGGGCCGGTGGAGGGCGCATAGATGTGGTCGAGCCCGACCCGCGCGCTGCCCCAGCCAAGCGCCCAGGCGGCGGGGCGCAGGGCGGCGGCAAGGCGGATTCCCCACATCGGGCCGGTGAAGCCCGCAGCGGCCACGGGCAGGCCCTCGACCAGCGCGCGCAGCCCGATACAGCCGCCCATGGAATGCGCCGCAAGGAACAGCGGCCGCGGCAGCTCGAGCAGGTCGACCGCGTCGAGCATGGCCGAGACGTCGTACTGGTAGTCCTGGAACAGGTTCACGTGCCCGGCGCGCGGGTCCTCGTGCATGCGGTCCGCCAGCCCCTGGCCGCGCCAGTCGATGGTCAGCGTGTGAAAGCCGCGCTCGGCGAAATCGGCGGCGACGCGGCCGTATTTCTCGCAATATTCGGTGCGGCCGGGGAACATCAGGACGGTGCCCTGTGCGTCCCCGGGGCCGGGGTAGTGGGCGATACGGACACGCAGGTTGTCCTGCGTGCCGATCCAGTAGGCGCGCGCGCCCTCGGGGCCTTCGGCGAGCTCGGCGTAGAAGGGCGCGTCCAGAAGCATGTTACGAAAGCACTCCACCCAGGCGCATCGCGGCGCCCATGTCCCCGTCGATCGAGAGCCGGCCCGACATGAAAGCCGCGGTCGGGTTCAGGTCGCCCTCGATGATCTGCTGGAAGGTGTCGGTGTCGGCGCTGAGCGTCACGTCGGCATCGTCGTCACCCGCACGGGCGCCGTTCTCGTCCACGATGATGCTGCCCTCGTCTTCGATGACGAACTTGGCCACGCCGTCGAATCCCTCTCCGTCCAGCTTTGCGTTCAGGGCCTCCACGGCCTTGCTGACAACTTCGCTCATAGTGTTCCTTCCTTCACGAAATCCTGTGCTGGCTTTCCAGCAGACTCGGGTTACACTTGGAAGCTATGAGCATGCGTCGACCCTTTCGCAAATGTATCGTGGCGGCATTCGCGGCCACAGTCATGTTTTCCTTACCCGACACCGCGCTTGCGCAGGATCGTGCCGGTGAGCTTCTCGAGGAACTCGCCGCGTCCGAGTCCGCCGCGCAGGCCGAGCGGCTGGAAAAGGCCCTTTACATGGAGTGGTCCAAATCCGGCTCGGCCGCGATGGACCTGCTGCTGAAGCGGGGCCGCGACGCGCTCGAGGTCAACGAGACCGATGCCGCCATCGGCCATCTCACCGCGCTCACCGATCATGCGCCGCAATTCGCCGAGGGCTGGCACGCGCTGGCGCTCGCCTATTACCAGGTCGAGATGTTCGGCCCGGCGATGGACGCGCTCGAGCATGTTCTGGCGCTGAACCCGGTGCATTTCGGGGCCCTGCGCGGTGTCGCCGCGATCCACGACCAGCTTGGCAACGATGCGCTTGCGTACGAGGCCTATGCGAAGGTACTGGAGCTTCGACCGTTCGATGAAGAGGTGACCGGGGCGCTCGAGCGTCTCGCTGGTAAGGTCCAGGGCATCTCGATCTGAACGCCTGACAGAAAGAACAGGGCGGCAACATGCCCCAGAGCGCACGGATCGCGGCCGTTCTCGGCCCGACCAACACAGGCAAGACCCACTACGCCATCGAACGGATGCTCGGTCATCGTACCGGCATGATCGGCCTGCCGCTGCGGCTGCTGGCGCGCGAGGTCTATGACAAGATCGTCGCGGCGCGCGGTCCCTCGGTGGTGGCGCTGGTCACCGGCGAAGAGCGCATCGTTCCGGCGCGGGCCCAGTACTGGGTCTGTACCGTCGAGGCCATGCCCGAGGGCATGGGCTGCGATTTCGTCGCCATCGACGAGATCCAGCTCTGCGCCGATCCCGAGCGCGGGCACGTCTTCACCGACCGGCTGCTGCGGATGCGCGGGCTGCACGAGACGCTGTTCCTCGGCTCCGACACCATGCGCGGCCCGATCGCGGCGCTGGTGAAGGGCTGCGAGTTCATCCGCCGCGAGCGCATGAGCCAGCTGTCCTACCTGGGTTCGAAGAAGATCAGCCGGATGCCGGCGCGCTCGGCCATCGTCGGGTTCTCGGTCGACAACGTCTACGCCATCGCCGAGCTCATCCGCCGCACCAAGGGCGGGGCCGCAGTGGTCATGGGCGCGCTCAGCCCCCGGACTCGCAACGCGCAGGTGGATCTCTACCAGAACGGCGAGGTCGACTATCTCGTGGCGACCGATGCCATCGGCATGGGGCTCAACCTCGACATCGACCACGTGGCCTTTTCGTCGCTGACCAAGTTCGACGGCCGCCGCATGCGCGAGCTGCAGCCCAACGAGCTGGCGCAGATCGCCGGCCGGGCCGGGCGCGGGATGAAGCCGGGCACCTTCGGCACCACCGGCGACGCGGGCCAGATCCCCGACGACTGGGTCGAGGCGATCACCTCCCACAGCTTCACGCCGCTGCGAAAGCTCAACTGGCGCAACCCGGCCTTGCGCTTCGGCTCGATCCGGACGCTGATCGAGTCGCTCGAGGAGAGCCCGAACAACGAATGGCTGATGAAGGCGCGCGAGGCCGACGACCTGCAGGTGCTGAAGTCGCTGGGCAACGAGGCCGAGATCATGGCCCGTGCCTCGGACCCGCGCTCGGTGCAGCTCTTGTGGGACGTGTGCCGGATCCCCGATTTCCGGGGAATCAGTCACGCGGAACATGCAGGCCTCTTGCAGGTTATCTTCCAGCACCTGCACGAGCGCGGCGAGATCCCGAGGGACTTCATGGCCCGGCAGGTGAAGCGGATCGACCGGACCGACGGCGATATTGATACCCTGTCGAAACGGTTGGCGTATATCCGCACATGGACCTACGTGGCTCAGCGCCGTTCGTGGGTCGATGACGAAAGCCATTGGCGCGAGGCGACCCGCGCTGTAGAAGACGCACTGTCCGACGCTTTGCACGAGCGGCTGACTCAAAGATTTGTTGACCGGCGGACCTCAGTGCTGCTTCGCCGGTTGAAGCAGAAGGAGGCCCTCTTGGCCGAGGTGAACGACAAGGGTGAAGTGACCGTCGAAGGCGAATTCGTCGGTCGACTCGAGGGATTCCGGTTCCGTCAGGATCAGAATGCCACCGGGCAGGAAGCCAAGACGCTGAAACAGGCGTCGTTGCAGGCGCTGGCGCCGCATTTCCACCTGCGGGCGGACCGGTTCTACAACGCGCCCGATACCGAGATCGATTTCACCGAGCAAGGTGGCCTCATGTGGGGCGATCAGGCGGTGGGCAAGCTCGCCAAGGGCGACGATCCGATGAAACCGCGCGTGGTGGCGTTCGTCGACGACATCGCGGGGTCCGACGTGATCCAGAAGGTCGAGCGCCGTCTGCAGCACTTCATCGACCGCAAGATCGCGGCGCTGTTCGAACCGCTGCTGAACCTGCAGCGCGACGAGACGCTGAACGGCCTGGCGCGCGGCTTCGCGTTCCGCATGGTCGAGAACATGGGGATCATCCCCCGCAACGCAGTGGCGGACGAGGTCAAGCAGCTTGACCAGGAAGCCCGCGGCGCCCTGCGCAAGCACGGCATGCGCTTCGGCCAGTACACGATCTTCATGCCGCTGCTGCTGAAGCCCGCGCCGACCCGTCTGCGCCTGGTGCTGTGGTCGCTGGCGAACGATCTCGACAGCTTCCCCGAGGCCCCGCCACCGGGTCTGGTGACCGTTCCGAACATCCGCGACGTGCCGATGCAGCACTACACGCTGGCCGGCTACCGTCCGGCGGGCGAGCGCTCGATCCGCATCGACATGCTCGAGCGTCTCGCCGACCTCCTGCGCGCACAGGACAGCCGTGGCGGCTTCGAGGCCAACCCGGACATGCTGTCGATCACCGGCATGACGCTCGAGCAGTTCGCCGACCTGATGGGCGGGCTGGGCTACCGTGCCGAGAAGGCCGAGCGCAACAAGGTGCGCGCCGCCGACGAGGTGGTGACCGAGACCTCCGAGCCCACGGGTGAGCCGGGCGCCGACGAGCCCGTCTTCGACGCTGCGCGCGAAGAAGAGGCGACGCCCGCCGCGATGGCCGATCCGGCCGAGACGCCGGTGGCTGCGGACGAGGTGCCGGGCACCGAGACCATCGCCGACGAGGGCATCGCCCCGGTCGACGAGGACCCCGAAGCGGTCGCTGTCGACGACGGCATCGCCGAGACCCCCGAAGAAGAGATCCTGCCGGGCTCGGCACCGGACGAGGCCCTGGCCGGTCCGGAGATCGAGGTCTTCTACACCTTCACCTGGGGCGGCAACCGCAACCGCGGCCCGCGTCGCGAAGGTGGCCGCGAGCGTGACGGCGGCGGAGCCCGTGGTGGCGACCGCGGTGAGCGCGACGGCCAGCGCGGCGCCCGTGGAAAGGGCGGTGCGCCCAAGGGCAAGGGCGGCGGCGGCAAGAAGGGCAAGGGCGGCAAGCCGCAGGGCGATCGCGGCGACAAGGGTCCCAAGACCTACGAGTCGCGCCCCCGCAAAGAGCAGAAGATCGATCCCGACAACCCCTTCGCAGCGGCCCTCATGGGGTTCAAGAGCAAGTCGTAAGTGACGGGCGGTCCCGAAAAGCTGCGCATCGACAAGTGGCTCTGGCACGCCCGCTTCTTCAAGACGCGGAGCCTGGCGGCCAAGGTCGTTGCCTCGGGGCTGCGGGTGAACGGGACGTCGGTGGCGAAGCCCGCCTTCGCCGTCGGCCCCGGGGACGTGCTCACCTTCGCCCAGGGGCGCGACGTGCGGGTCATCCGTGTCGTGGCGCTGGGCGAGCGGCGCGGCCCCGCTCCGGAGGCGCAGACGCTCTACGAGGACCTCGATCCGCCGCGGCCCCGTGGCGCAGACGAGGCCCCGATGGCCGCCACCCCGCGCTACGAGGGCGGGGGGCGTCCGACGAAACGTGACCGCCGCGCGCTCGACAAGCAGCGGGATGTGCTTGAATGATCGCGCGCCGTGGTCTAGCTAGGCCGGATATCGCAAGACCCTGACGGATGGACTGCCATGACTTACGTGGTCACTGAGAACTGCATCGCCTGCAAGTACACCGACTGTGTCGAAGTGTGCCCGGTCGATTGTTTCTACGAGGGCGAGAACACGCTCGTCATCCATCCCGACGAGTGCATCGACTGCGGTGTCTGCGAGCCCGAGTGCCCCGCAGACGCGATCCGGCCCGATACCGAGCCGGATATGGACAAGTGGGTCGAGTTCAACCGCAAGTACGCCGAAATGTGGCCGGTCATCATCTCGAAGAAAGAGCCGATGCCCGGATACGAGGACCGCGACGGCGAACCCGGCAAGCTCGACAAGTACTTCTCCGAGGCGCCCGGCGAGGGCGGCTGAGAACCGATTCGCGCATTCGTCGGGAAATTGGTTGCGTTTGCGTTAACACGCAGAGGCAACTTGTTGAATTTCCCGGGTTTCCCTGTTTCCGCCAAGATTCTGGGAAACGAGGCGCAAATGTGGTAAAGTGTATAACACACATGACAAGGCCACACACACGGGGCAAGGGATACCTGCGCCCGATGACATAATCGAATACCAGTCGGTTCCAGGCGAACGGGATGCACCGCATATCCGTCCGTCTTTTCTGTCGCTGTGTGGTGTGGTTTGGCTGCTGAGGACTCTGTTGCATATGACGACCAAGACCAAGAAGAACGAATTCCGCCCGAACGACTACGTGGTCTATCCCGCTCATGGCGTGGGTCAGATCGTGTTGATCGAAGAGCAGGAAATCGCCGGCATCAAGCTGGAACTGTTTGTGATCTCCTTCGAGAAGGACAAGATGACCCTGCGGGTTCCGACCCACAAGGCCAGCGAAATCGGCATGCGCTCGCTGAGCTCGCCGGACGTCGTGAGCCAGGCCATGAAGACCCTCAAGGGCAAGGCCAAGGTGAAGCGTGCCATGTGGTCCCGCCGCGCGCAGGAATATGAGCAGAAGATCAATTCTGGCGACCTGATCGCCATCGCCGAGGTCGTGCGCGACCTGCACCGCGCCGACGACCAGCGCGAGCAGAGCTATTCCGAGCGTCAGCTCTACGAGGCCGCGCTCGAGCGCCTGACCCGCGAAGTCGCGGCCGTCAGCGGCGGCGACGAGGTTGCCGCCGCACGTCAGGTGGACGAGGTTCTCGGCCTGCGCGCCGCCTGAGCCGCCTCACCGGCACGGCATCGAAGATCGAAGGAAGCGGGCCCCGGGGTCCGCTTTTTTCTTGTCCGCGTGGTCGGGGCCGAAGCAGGTCCCGACTGTCCGCCCCGGGGCTGCGGGCACGGGCCGGTTGCCCACGCCGGGGCCAAGGCAGACAGTTGCTCGGTGCTCGGTGCTCGGTGCTCGGTGCTCGGTGCTCGGTGCCCGGTGCCCGGTGCCCGGTCCACAGGCTTCAGTCTCCGGGCTTCAAGCGTCCCACGTATGACCTCGGGCCCGTTCGTCGGCCCGGCCGCAAGCCCATCCGTCCACCCGGGCGGGGCCGCGCAGGGGCTCAGGCCACGTCGTCGCGCTTTTCCGAGAGGGCGGTGTAGAGCGCGGTCTCGAGCTCCTTCTCGAGCTCGCGGGCGCGCGTGATGTAGGCCTCGTTCTCGGAAGACGGCATGTTCGGATCCCAGAGCTTCGCAAGTTCCTGCACCGTGGTGCGGTCGTGGCGGTAGAAGGTCTCCTCGGCGATGGCGGCCTCGTAGTCGGTCATCCCGACCTCCTCCAGCACGTAACGCCCGGCGCGCAGCGAGCTGTCGAACATCTCGCGCACGATCTTGTCGGCGCCCGCCTGGTAGAGCTCGTAGACGTGGGTGCGGTCATGCGCCCGCGCCACGATGAAGACATCGTCGCGCATCCGCCGGGCGAAGCGCACCAGCTTGGTGGTGGCCTTGGGGTCGTCGAGCGCCGCCACGATCACCTTGGCATCCTTGATCCCCGCCGCGTGCAGCAGCTCGGGCCGGGTGGGGTCGCCGAAGAAGCCGCGGTAGCCGAAGCGCCGCATCAGCTCGATGGTCTTCATGTCGTGGTCGATCACCACGGTGCGGAAGCCCGAGCTCTGCACCAGCCGGTTGACGATCTGCCCGAAGCGCCCGATGCCCGCGATGATGATCGGGCCCTCGGCCTCGACCTTGTCGGCGGCGGGCTGGGCGTCGCGGGTTTCCTCGACCCGGGTGGAGAGCCAGTCGAAGAGGATGAAGAGCAGCGGCGTGATCAGCATCGACAGCGCGACCACGAGCAGCAGGCGCTGGCCCATTTCCTCGCTGAAGATGTTGAGGTTCAGCGAGAAGGAGATCAGCACGAAGCCGAATTCCCCGGCCTGCGCCAGCGACAGCGCGAACAGCCAGCGGCTGCGCGGCTTGAGGCGGAACACATGCGCGAGGCCGAAGAGGATCGCGCCCTTGAGCAGCATCATCCCCAGCGCCAGCCCGAGGAGTGTCAGCGGCTCGCGCATGAAGGCGCCGAGGTCCACGCCCGCGCCCACGGTGATGAAGAAGAGCCCCAGCAGCAGGCCCTTGAAGGGCTCGATGTCCGACTCGAGCTGGTGTCGGAACTCGGAGTTGGCAAGCACCACGCCCGCGAGGAAGGTGCCGAGCGCGGGCGACAGGCCGACGAGCTCCATCAGGAAGGCGATGCCCGCGACGATCAGCAGGGCCACGGCGGTGAACATCTCGGGCAGGCGGGCGGGGGTGATGTGCCGGAACAGCGGCCGGGCGCCGTAGATGCCCGCCACGATGATCAGCGCCACCGCCGCCAGCGTGACCAGCGCCACGCCCCAGCCGGGCAACCCGTCGACCAGCGACAGGCCGTGGTGGCCGTCGAGCTCGGTCTCGGGGCGCTGGATCGAGCCGTCGGGCGAGAGCGTCATTACCGCCTCGCCGGCGAGCAGCGGCAGCACGATCAGCATCGGAATCACCGCGATGTCCTGCGTCAGCAGCACCGAGAAGGCGGACCTGCCCCCCGAGGACTGCATCAGCCCCTTCTCGCTGAGGCTCTGCAGCACGATCGCGGTGGAGGAGAGCGCGAAGATCATCCCCGAGGCCAGAGCCGGTTTCCAGCCGAGCCCCAGCGCCATGGCCGCGGCCATCACCGCCAGCGTGGTCAGCAGGATCTGCGACCCGCCCAGCCCCACCAGCCGGTGGCGCATGTCCCACAGCGCCCTCGGTTCAAGCTCGAGCCCGATGATGAAGAGCATCATCACCACCCCGAACTCGGCGAAGTGGCGCAGGTCCTCGGTGGCGGCGACGAGGTGCAGCACCGGGCCGATCATGATCCCCGCCAGCAGGTAGCCCAGCACCGAGCCGAGACCGAGTCGCGCGGCGATCGGCACCGCGATTACCGCAGCCGCCAGATACACCGAGGCCTGGAAGAGGAATCCGTCCATGATCGTCCCGTTGAAACCAAAGTCGTCGCAATCCACCACATGATGGGCTGCTGCACGGTGGAAAG
>NZ_JAATOS010000118.1:0-10681 GCF_011806505.1 Salipiger sp. HF18
GTCAGGGCGTGTCTGAGAAGGTTGAAGGCGTTGAAACGCGTCATGGGCGTGCCCCCCGCTGGAGAAGTCTGACAGGCTTCGTAGCGGGCGGCGCGGCGGCATTATTGAATGTTCGCGACGCGGAACGCGGAGAATCGCGCCAAGGCCCGGCGCAGATCTTCTTTCCGGGCGATGGCGCGACTTGCCGATGTCGCGTCAGTCGTCGGGGGTGTCGCTTTTGCGCAGGGCCCGCGGGGTGACGCCGAAGCGGCGCTGGAACATCCGGCTGAGATGCGAGGAATCACAGAATCCGCAATCCAGCGCGATCTGCGCGATGGACTTGTCGCTGGTTTCGATCAGGTGGTGCGCGAGCGACAGGCGGATGCTGAGGAAGGCGGCCTGCGGCGAGGTGTCGAGCGCGGTGCGGAAGTGCCGCTCGAGCTGGCGCTTGCTGTGGCCCATGCGCCGGGCGATCTCGGTCACGGAGAGCGGCGTGTCGATGTTCTGCTGCATGAGAAGCAGCGTGCGCAGGACGATCGGGTCGCGGGTCTTGAAATCCATGGTGATGCCCGGCTGCGGCTTGTCGGCCTGCAACTGGTCGTCGATGATCATGATGTGCAGGCTCTTGCTCGCCGCGGCACGGCCGACGTGCTTGTCCACCAGATAGGCCGCGAGATGCGCCGAGCTGGCGCCGCCCGAGCACGTCAGGCGGTCGCCGTCCACCACGAAGATCTGGTCCGCGACCGGCGTCAGCCCCTCGAACTGCTCGAGGAAGTCGACGTGGTGGAACCAGCTCACGCAGCAGCGGTAACCGTCGAGCAGCCCGGCCTGGTGCAGCATGAAGGCACCGGTGCAGACTCCCACCAGCGGCACCCCGGCCTCGGCGGCCTGGTGCAGGAACTTGACGTAGCCGGCACTCAGCCCCGGCATCTCGTCCATCAGCCCGCCGACCACGACGATGTAGTCGAATCGCGACGGATCGCCGAGTCGCTCCTTGGGCTGCACCGAGATGCCGCAGCTCGAGGTCACCGGGTCCATGGTCTCCGATAGCACGGTCCAGTTGCACAGGATCGGGCGCGAGCGGTCGCCCTCATCCGCCGCAAGTCGCAGAACGTCGATGAAATTCGCGAAGGCGCAGAGCGTGAAGCGCTTGGCGAGGATGAAGCCGACCGACAGGCGCGCGGCGCCGGTGCGGGGTCTCAGCGCATGGGGATTCGAGGTGCGGGCAGGGGGGCGGAGGGGGGCGTTGGCAGGTGTCATCAGGTCGCGCTCCGGTGCTCGGAAATTCCTGATCCGTTGTCGTAGCCGTAATCTCGCATTGACGCAATCATACTGTTTTTCGGATGCGGGAAATTGCAAGAGTGTCGGTCAGCCGCGCTGCGCGTCCGGGCGTTCCGCCAGTCAGCGCTGCGGCCAGGGATCTGGACGCCCCGGGGACGGGGCGCAGGAAAAGGATAGAGGGGCGTCGCGCACGTCCTGAATGACGAAACGGACGGAGCCCCGGGGGCACCGACAGAGAGGACAGGACATGAAGGTACTCGTGCCCGTGAAGCGCGTCGTCGACCACAACGTGAAAATCCGCGTGAAGGCGGATGGCAGCGGTGTGGAGCTTGCCAACGTGAAGATGTCGATGAACCCCTTCGACGAGATCGCCGTGGAAGAGGCGATCCGCCTGAAGGAGGCCGGCAAGGCCTCGGAAGTGATCGCGGTGTCCGTCGGACCGGCACAGGCGCAGGAAACGCTGCGTACCGCGCTCGCCATGGGCGCCGACCGTGCCATCCTGATCACCGTCGAGGACGCGGTCGAGCCGCTCAGTGTCGCGAAACTCCTGAAAGGGGTGGTCGAGGCGGAAGAGCCGGGCCTCGTGATCCTCGGCAAGCAGGCCATCGACGACGATTGCAACCAGACCGGCCAGATGCTCTCGGCGCTGCTGGGCTGGTCGCAGGGCACCTTCGCCTCGGCGCTCGAACTGGGCGAGAACAAGGCCAAGGTCACCCGCGAGGTCGACGGCGGCCTGCAGGCCATCGAGATCGCGCTGCCGGCCATCGTCACCGCCGACCTGCGCCTCAACGAGCCGCGCTACGCCTCGCTGCCGAACATCATGAAGGCGAAGAAGAAGCCGCTCGAGACCAGGTCGCCCGAGGATTACGGCGTGACCGTCGCCAGGCGCCTGACCGTCCTGCGCGTCGAGGAGCCGGCCGCACGCGCCGCCGGCGTCAAGGTCGCCAGCGTGGCCGAACTGCTCGACAAGCTCAAATCCGAAGCCGGCGTCCTCTGACAGAAGCGGGAACAGATACCATGGCAATCCTTCTCTTCGCAGACCATGACAACGCGTCGCTTTCCGAGCAGACCGCGAAAGCCCTGACCGCCGCCGCGCAGATCGGCGCAGAGGTCGACATCCTGATCGCCGGCAATGACGCCGCGGCCGCCGCCTCGCAGGCCGCCGCGCTGGCCGGGGTCCGCAACGTGCTGCTGGCCGAGGCCGATGCGCTCGAGCACCGTCTCGCCGAGCCCGCCGCCGCGCTGATCCTGTCGCTGGCACCCGGCTACGACACGATCATCGCGCCTGCGGCCACCACCGGCAAGAACGTGCTGCCGCGCGTCGCCGCGCTGCTCGACGTGATGCAGGTCTCGGAAGTGACCGAGATCGTGTCCTCCGACACCTTCAAGCGCCCGATCTATGCCGGCAACGCCATCGAGGTGGTGCAAAGCACCGACGCGACCAAGGTCGTGACCGTGCGCACCGCGGGCTTCGCCGCCGCCGGTGCAGGGTCTGCAGCGGCACCGGTCGTCGCCGTCGAGACCACCGATGCCGGCACCGCTCTGTCGAGCTTCGTCGAAAACATCCTTTCGGCCAACGACCGCCCCGACCTGACCTCGGCCAAGATCATCGTCTCGGGTGGCCGCGCGCTTGGTTCGGACGAGCAATTCCGCGCGGTGCTGAACCCGGTCGCAGACAAGCTCGGCGCCGCCGTGGGCGCCTCGCGCGCCGCGGTCGACTCGGGCTACGCGCCGAACGACCTGCAGGTTGGCCAGACCGGCAAGGTGGTGGCTCCGGACCTCTATATCGCCTGCGGCATCTCCGGTGCGATCCAGCACCTTGCAGGGATGAAGGATTCGAAGATCATTGTCGCCATCAACACCGACGAGGAAGCACCGATCTTCCAGGTGGCCGACTACGGCATCGTGGGCGATCTCTTCCAGATCCTGCCGGAGCTGGAAAGCAGCCTCTGACACCGAACCGGGGCGCGCGGCGAGCGGTCGCTTTCCGCGCGTGCCATGCCGTTTGAGCCCGACAGGGCCGGCCGGTCATCGCTACTGTGAAACGCAAGACCTCATAGACAATTGGATTCGCCCATGTCCTCCTTCCCTGAACGCGCCAATGTCGTCATCGTCGGCCTCGGCGGCATCGTCGGCGCCTCGGTCGCGCACCACCTCATCGAACGCGGCTGGGACGACATCGTCGGCATCGACAAGTCGGCCATCCCGACCGACATCGGCTCGACCGGCCACGCGTCGGATTTCTGCTACGTCACCAGCCATGACCTGCTGAGCACCTGGACCTCGACCTACTCGGTCGATTTCTACGAGAAGCTCGGCCACTACAGCCGCATCGGCGGACTCGAGGTCGCCCGCGTCGGCGATGACGAACGCATGCAGGAGCTCAAGCGCCGCTGCGATTCCGGCCGCGCCTTCGGCACCCGCGTGAAGATGATCTCGGCCGCGGAGGCCAAGGAGAAGTTCCCGCTTCTCGAGGAAGACCAGATCCAGGGCGCCATGTGGGACCCGGATGCGGGCCTCGTCGTGCCGCGCTCGCAGACCGTTGCGGGCAAGCTGGTGGACGCTGGCGAAAAGGCCGGCAAGCTGCGCGCCTTCGCCAACACCCCGGCGCTCGAGCTGATCCAGGAAGACGGCCGCGTCGTCGGTGTGAAGACCCACCGCGGCACCATCATGGCCGATCATGTCATCGTCTGCGCGGGCCTCTGGGGCCGCCTGATCGCCGACATGGTGGGCGAAGACCTTCCCGTCATGCCCGTCGACCACCCGCTGACCTTCTTCGGCCCCTACGATGAATTCGCGGGCACCGGGCTGGAGATCGGCCGTCCGCTGCTGCGCGATCAGGGCAACTCCGCCTATCTGCGCGACACCGGCGATCCCGCGACCACTGAAGGTGGTCAGATCGAATGGGGCTATTACTACGAGAAAGAGCCGCGCATGGTGCACCCGCGCGACATTCTCGAAAAGGGCCAGGCACGCCTCGGGCCGTCGATGCGGGATCTGGAACTCGAAGACGTGATCGAGCCGCTCGAACGCGCCATGGAGCTGACCCCGATCCTTGCCGAGCTGGGCTTCAACGAGAGCCACTCGTTCAACGGCCTGCTTCAGACCACCACCGACGGCGGCCCCTCGATGGGCGAAAGCCGCAAGGTGCGCGGCCTGTGGTACGCGGTCGCGATCTGGGTCAAGGACGCCCCCGGCATGGCCAAGCTCATCGCCGACTGGATGACCGACGGCCGCACCCACATCGACCACCACGGCATCGACTACTCGCGCTTCCAGGACTACCAGCTGACCGAGGATTTCATCTGGGGCCGCTGCGAAGAGACCGCCAAGAAGATCTACAACCCGCCCGTCCACCCGCGCGAGCCCTTCGCCAACGCGCGCGGCATCCGTCGCTCGCCCTTCTACGAGCGCGAAGTCGAGCTTGGCGGCTACTTCATGGAGCTCGGCGGCTGGGAGCGGGCCCACGGCTACGCGGCGAACGAGCACCTGCTCGAGAAATACGCCGAGCAGGTGCCGGTGCGCGAGAACGAGTGGGACAACCGCCACTTCTGGCGCGTGTCCAACGCCGAACAGCTCGAGATGTCGAACGACTGCGCGATCATCAACCTGTCGCACTTCCACATCACCGACATCGAGGGCCCGGACCACGTCGACCTGATGGAGTGGCTCTGCGCCGCGAAGATCGGTGGCGACGGCAACATCGGCAAGGGCATCTACACCCACATGCTCGATGACGAGGGCATGGTGCGCGCGGACTTCACCGTCTTCCGCATGGGCGACCGCATCCGCATGGTGAACGGCGCCGACGCCGGCCCGCGCGACCTGATGTACATGAAGCGCACCGCACAGGACCGCGGGCTCAACGTGACCATCACCGACGTGACCGAGAAGTTCACCACCATCGGCATCTGGGGCCCGAACGCCCGCGAGACGCTGAAGAAGGTGGTGGCGGACCCCGCGGGTCTCGACATCGAGAACTTCCCCTTCGCGGCCATCAAGCCGATCGAGATCGCGGGCAAGACCGTCACGGCCTTCCGCATCTCCTATGTCGGCGAACAGGGCTGGGAACTGCACATGCCCTACGAGGACGGCCTCGCCGTCTGGGATGCGCTGCGGGAAACCGGCATCATGGCCATGGGCGTCGAGACCTACGCGAACTCACGTCGCCTCGAGAAGTCGCTGCGCCTGCAGAACGCCGACCTGCACACCCAGTACAACCTGATCGAGGCCGCGCTGGCGCGTCCGAAGGTCAAGGAGGCGGACTTCCGCGGCAAGGAGAAGCACGTCGAGTTCAAGGCGCGCGAGCACCAGCCCGCGATGCTCTGCACGCTGGTGATGAACGACAACACCGACAGCCAGGGCGTGGCCCGTTACCCGGTGAACACCATGCCGGTAATGGACCCCGAGACCGACGAGGTGCTGATCGACAGCCTCGGCCGCCGCTCCTACACCACCTCGCAGGCCTTCGGCCCGAGCGTGGGCAAGAACATCATGCTGGCCTACCTGCCGCATGAGTATTGCGAAGTGGGCCGCAAGCTGAAGGTGACCTACTTCGACGAGCCCTTCGAGGTCGAGGTGGCCGGCGTCGGCTATGCACCGCTCTACGATCCCGAGAACCTCAAGCCGCGCAGCTGACGCGGCCCGGCAGGACCTACCGACCGGCGGGCTTCGGCCCGCCGGCATTGTTTTGGGCTGACGCGTAAGGCCGTTTGGCGGGGCGCCTCAGTGCTCTGCAAGCCAATCCGCGAAGAGCCGGGCATTGGCCGAGGCGCGGGCATGGATGCGCAGGTAGAACGGGTACGGAGAGGACATCGAATCAGGCACCAGTTGCAGCAGCCGGCCGCTTTCGAGGTAGCCGCCCAGCAGCCCCTCCCAGCCCAGCACCGCACCGATGTGGTCCTCGGCCGCCTGCAGCGAGATGAGGTAGTTGTTGAGGTGGAAGCCCGGGCCGCGCGGGGCAGGGCGGTCGAGCATCGCGAACCACTCGGACCACTCGGTATAGGGTTTCACCCCCGACTGCGTGTGGATCAGCGGCACGTCCGAGAGGTCCGCCAGCCGGGTAATTCCCCAGGTCTCGGCGAATTGCTCGGTGCCAAGCGCGAGGATCCGGTCGCTGAACAGCACCCGCGTCTCGTCGTCCTCGGCCTCGGGATCGCCGTAATGGATGCTGAGGTCCACGTCCTGCGGCTTGCGATCATCCTGGATGAGCTGGGATATCGCGACTCCGGGATGCTCTTTCCAGAACGCGGCAAGCCGGGGCGTCAGCCAAAGCCCGCTCATGGCGGTGGTGGCCGCAATCGACACGCCGCTGCGATCGTGGCGGCTGCGAATTCGCTGCACCGTTCCCGAGATCGTCTCGAAGCCCCGCTGCAACGACACGAAGAGCAGCGCGCCGGCCTCGGTCAGCTCAACGCCCCTATACTGCCGGTTGAACAGGGGCTGGCCGAGCTCGTTTTCCAATGCCTTGATCCGGTGACTGACCGCGGCCGGGGTGACGTTGAGTTCAGTTGAGGCCATTTTGAAGCTTAAATTTCGAGCAGCCGCTTCGAAACATGCTAGGTCGCCGAGGGAGGGCAGATCATAGGGCTTGGGCACAAGGGCGTCGCTTTCCGGCAAGTGATGTCGCAAACGAAACAGTCTTATGACTGAGTTTACCCAGAATAAACTGAGATGAGTTTTTTGCCAATTGTCAGAGTGGTCTCGCAATGGCCATGTGCACGACAAATAGCCCTCCCGAGACAGGAGACTCGTAATGGCACGTTCTACCGCACCGATTACCGACTTGCTGCGCCAGCACCGTCCCGGTCACGCGCTTCAGCAGCCGTTCTACAACGACCCGGATATCTACGAGGCCGACCTCGAAGCGATCTTCTACCGCGAATGGCTCTACGCCTTCCCGGCCTGCCAGCTCGACAAGACCGGCGCCTACCAGCGCCTGCGGATCGGCGCCTACGATGTCATCGTCATCCGTGACGGCAAAGGCCAGATCGTCGCTTACCACAACTCCTGCCGCCACCGCGGCTCGGTGATCTGCTCGGCCTCCAAGGGCCGCGTCGCCAAGCTGACCTGCCCGTACCACCAGTGGACCTACGATCTCGACGGCCGTCTGCTCTGGGCGCGCGACATGGGCCCGGACTTCGACCCCTCCAAGCACGGCCTGAAGCCGGTGCACTGCCGCACCGTGGCAGGCCTCGTCTACATCTGCCTCGCCGCCGAAGCGCCCGATTTCGAAGCCTTTGCCGAGACCGTGACCCCCTATCTCGGCGTGCACGATCTGTCGGACGCCAAGGTGGCCTTCCAGTCGACCATCATCGAGAAGGGCAACTGGAAGCTGGTGTGGGAAAACAACCGCGAGTGCTACCACTGCGCCGGCAACCACCCCGACCTGTGCCGCACCTACCCCGAGGACCCGTCGATCACCGGCGTGAGCCCCGACGGCACCTTCCCCGAGAAGGTCGAGACCCACTTCAACCGTCTCGAGGCCGCCGGCGCACCGTCGCGCTTCCAGATGGCCGAGGGTGGCCAGTACCGCGTCGCGCGGATGCCGCTGCTTGACGGTGCCGAGAGCTACACCATCAACGGCAAGATCGCCGTGCAGAAGCGTCTCGGCCGGGTGCCGTTCCTCGACGCCGGCACGCTGCTGATGTTCCACTACCCGACCACCTGGAACCACTTCCTGACCGACCACTCGATCACCTTCCGCGTGACCCCGATCGGCCCGCAGGAGACCGAGGTGCAGACCACCTGGCTCGTGCACAAGGACGCGGTCGAGGGTGTGGACTACGATCTCGAGAACCTCACCGTGGTGTGGGAGCACACGAACGACGAGGACCGTCGCGTCGTCGAGGACAACCAGCAGGGCATCAACTCGCCCGCCTACGAGCCCGGCCCGTACTCCGCGCTGCATGAGGACGGCGTGCTTCAGTTCGTCGATTGGTACCTTGCGCGCATGCGCTCCACCCACCTGCCTGCCACTCTCGCCGCCGAATAGACTGGAATGCCGATGACACAAGCCGCCGAACACTGGACCGACGACGAGGTGCTTGAATGCGTCTCGATCCTGCCTGAGACGCCTGGTGTCATCACCGTCTGTTTCCAGGCGCCATCCGGGCGACCCTTCAAGTTCAAGGCCGGGCAGTTCCTCACGCTGGAACTGCCCGTCCCGGGCGGTCCGCTGTACCGCACCTACACGATCTCGTCCTCGCCTTCGCGGCCGATGTCGCTGACGCTCACCATGAAGGCGCAGGCTGACAGCATCGGCACACGCTGGATCATGGACCATTTCAAGCCCGGGATGACGCTCAAGGTGCTCGGACCGGGCGGGCGCTTCACCGCGTTCGAGAACCCGGCCGAGAAATACCTCTTCATCTCGGCCGGCTCGGGCATCACCCCGATGATGTCGATGGCGACCGAATTCTACGACCGCGGCCGCAGCTGCGACATCGTCTTCGTGAACTGCGCCCGGCGTCCGTCCGAGATCATCTTCCGCGAGCGGCTCGAGCACATGGCTTCGCGGATCGAGGGTCTGGACCTGCGCTGGGTCGTCGAGGCGCGCGACAAGTACCAGCCCTGGACCGGCTACCAGGGCCACTTCAACCAGCTGATGCTGGGTCTCATGGCGCCGGACTACCTCGAGCGTGAGGTGTTCTGCTGTGGTCCCGAAGGCTTCATGACCGCCGTGCGCGAAGCACTGGCGGGCCTCGGCTTTGACATGGACCATTACCACCAGGAGAGCTTCCAGGCGCCGGGCACCCCGGGTCCGGAGTTGGTCGAGGCGCCGGTGCCCGAGGACGACCTCCCGGAAGAGAATGTGCAGGCCGAGGTCACCTTCGACATCGCCGGCGTCACCGCCACCTGTCCCGAGACCGAAACGGTGCTCGCCGCCGCGCGCTCTGCGGGCGTGGCGATCCCGACCGGCTGCACCTTCGGTGTCTGCGGCACCTGCAAGGTCAAGAAGCTCGAAGGCGAGGTGCACATGGTGCACAACGGCGGCATCACAGACGAGGAGATCGAGGAAGGCTACATCCTGGCCTGCTGCTCGAACCCGCGCGGCAAGGTGACCGTCGAGCTCTGATCGAACGGGCGCCCGCGCGGCCCCAGATCAAATCACCCCTGATCGAAAAGCCCCGTAGGACCCGCGCCTCCGGGGCTTTTTCATGTCCGCGGGGCAGGGAGGCGGGATGTCGAAAACCTGTCATACAATGAAGGACGTCCGGGGGAACTCGGGCGGTGCCTGCGGGTGCTGCGGCGCAGCGTGAATTCCGCCGCTTTTGCTGCGAGAGCCAACGAATACGGGGGTCTGAAGAGGTGTCGCAAGCTTCCTGACAGTTATCTTACGAAGTCGTCCTGCATCGACGTGGCGGTTGCCAGCCGCCACCTGTCAGGGAGGACAATTCATATGGCTCGTTTCACCACCACCGTCGCCATCGCCGCCACCGAAGAACAGCGCCAGCTCTGGGCCGAGCGTTCGGAAACGTCGCGGACGCAGGTGATGGAAGCGGGCGTCGAGATCAACGAGGTCGGAGACCCGTGGACCTAAGAGAAAGGTATGGAGCCGGTCTACGCGCATTTCATCGAGGCGAACCCGGATCTCGAACAGCTGATCCCCGACATCCAGGGGATCAAGTGACCATGTGACCGGGCCTTCGGGCCCGCCTTGCCCAGGCCGTAGGGCCGGGGTCCGATTTCCGGGGGACGATCATGCTGCCACAGGACAAGCCAAAGGCCGAGATGGGCCCGGTCGAGCGGGTGCTCGACCTGCTCGCCGGGATCTGTGTCACCGTCGCGGGCGTCGGGCTGGTGACGCTCATCGTCATCTTCGGCTGGCTGGTCTGGGGCCGCTACGTGATGAACGATACCCCCCACATGGGTCGAACAACTGGCGCTGATCCTCGTGGTCTGGATCACCTTCCTCGGCGCCGCCGCGGGCGTCTGGACCCAGAGCCACCTCTCCGTCGACTTCGTGCGCGAGACGATGCCCCCGGCGCTTCGGGTGCCGCTGCACTGGCTGGCGCTGGCGGGGATGCTGGTCTTCGGCGTGATGCTGGTCTGGCAGGGCGCGGTGTTGGCCGAAAGCCTCTGGCCGCGCCGGGTGCCGATGCCGGGCATCAGCGAGGGCATCCGGGCGCTGCCCATGGCGATCTGCGGCGTGCTGACGGCGGTTTTCACTCTTTGCCGAGCGGTGGCGCTGGCCACCGGCAGGGACTGATTTCATGGGGCTGGCACTTCTCTTCGGGCTCTTCATCGCGGGCATCGTGCCGCGCGTGATGATGTGCCTCTGCCTCGGCATCGTGGCCTATGTCATCGCCGTCAAGCGCGGCTACCGGGCCGAGACCTTCCCCGGCTTCAGGTCGCTCGCCATCTCCACCGTGGTGGCGCTGCCGGGCCTGATGACCGCGGTCATCATCGTGGGTGGCGG
>NZ_JAATOS010000119.1:0-10632 GCF_011806505.1 Salipiger sp. HF18
AGACCCTCAACCGCGCCACGCCGCTGATCTTCACCGGCCTCGCCGTTGCCGTGGCCTTCCGCGCCAAGCTCTGGAACATCGGCGCCGAGGCGCAGCTCTACGCCGGAGCCCTCGTCACCGTGGTGATCGGCACCCAGCTCGGCCTGCCCGGCCCGCTGGCGATCCCGCTGATGGCGCTCGGCGCCATCCTCGCCGGTGCGCTGGTGCTGCTCGGCCCGGTGCTGCTCAAGACCCGGCTCGGGGTCGACGAGGTGGTCACCACGCTGCTTCTGAACTTCATCATGGCGCTCTTCATCTCGTGGCTGCTCGAGGGCCCGCTCAAGGACCCGATGGGCATGGGCTGGCCGAAATCCCCCGCCCTGCCCCGCGACGCCCGCCTGCCGCGCATCGTCGAGGGGCTGCGGCTGCACTGGGGCTTCGCGATGGCGCTGATCTGCGCCGCGGGCGTCTGGCTGATCCAGACCCGCACCACCCTCGGCTACGAGATCCGCGCCGTCGGCCAGAACCCGCAGGCCGCGCGCTTCGCCGGCATCCCGGTGGGCCGGGTGCTGGTAAAAACGGCCCTTCTCTCGGGCGGGCTCGCGGCGCTTGCAGGCTTTTCCGAGGTCGCGGGGCTCAAGGGCAACCTGACCTCGGACCTGTCGCCGGGCTTCGGTTACACCGGCATCGTCGTCGCCATGCTGGCGCTGCTGCATCCCCTGGGCGTGGTGGTCTCGGCGCTTTTCGTGGCGGGCATCTTCGTGGGCGCCGACAGCATGTCGCGCGCCGCCGAGGTCCCCACCTACATCGCCGACATCCTGCTCGCCGCGGCGCTGCTCTTCATGGTGCTCGCCATCCTCCTGACGCGGTTCCGGGTGGTGCGCGGATGACCGAGATCCTCGATATCCTGATCTCCGCCAGCTTCTGGGCCGCGGTGCTGCGCATCGCATCGCCGCTGATCTTCGCCACCATGGGAGAGCTGATCTGCGAGCGCGCCGGCGTGCTCAACCTCGGCATCGAGGGCATCATGGTGATCGGCGCCTTCGCCGGCTGGATGACCGTCTACGCGGGCGGAGGCCTCTGGACCGGCGTCGCCGTCGCCATGCTGGCCGGCATGGCCTTCGGCGCGCTGCACGGGCTGCTCACCGTGCCCTTCGGCCTGTCGCAGCACGTGGTGGGGCTGGGGATCACCATGCTCGCCACCTCCTCGGCCTACTACGCCTACCGGCTCGCCCTGCCCGAGGTCACCAACCCGCCGCGGATCGCGCCGTTCCAGCCGCTCGACATCCCCGCACTGTCGGACCTGCCGTGGATCGGCCAGGCGCTGTTCTCGCAGACCGCGCTCACCTGGGCGGCCTTTGCCTGCGTCGCGGTGGTGACCTTCGTGCTCTACCGCACGCCGCTCGGGCTCGCCCTGCGCGCGGCGGGCGAGAACCCGCACGCGGTCGAGGCGCAGGGCCTGTCGGTGGGCGCCATCCGCATGGGCGCCGTCATCGTGGGCTCGGGCCTCATGGCTGTGGGCGGGGCGTTCCTCACCATGTCCGCCTTCTCGAGCTTCTTCTTCGAGATGGTGAACGGCCGCGGCTGGATCTGCATCGCACTCGTGGTCTTCGGCGCGTGGAAACCCGGGAAGGCACTCCTGGGCGCGCTGCTCTTCGCCGGCTTCGACGCGCTGCAGGTGCGGCTGCAGCAGACCGGCATGGGGCAGATCGTGCCCTACCAGGTGTTCCTGATGATCCCCTACCTGCTCTCGATCCTCGCGCTGGTGCTCATGTCGCGCCGCGCCGAGGTCCCCGCCGCGCTCATGACCCCCTTCAACCGCGGAGAACGCTGACATGGCCAGCTTCGACATCCTCGTCACCGGTGGCACCCTGCCCGACGGCACCGTCAAGGACATCGGCATCGCGGGCGACCGCATCGCCGCCCTCGGAGACCTCAGCGGCGCCGAGGCCGGCACCGTGATCGACGCCACCGGAGACCTCGTGTCGCCGCCCTTCGTCGATCCGCATTTCCACATGGACGCGACGCTGAGCTACGGCACACCCCGGATCAACGCGTCCGGCACCCTGCTCGAGGGGATCGCGCTATGGGGCGAGCTGAAGCAGGTCGCCACCGTCGACGAGATGGTGGACCGCGCGCTGGCCTATTGCGACTGGGCGGTGAGCATGGGCCTTCTCGCGGTGCGCAGCCACGTCGACACCTGCGACGACACGCTGAAGGGCGTCGAGGCGCTGCTGCACGTGCGCGAGGTGGTGAAGCCCTACCTCGACCTGCAGCTCGTGGCCTTCCCGCAGGACGGGTTCTACCGCGACCCGACGGCACGGGCGAACACGATCCGGGCGCTCGACATGGGCGTGGACGTGGTGGGCGGCATTCCGCATTTCGAGCGCACTATGGCCGATGGCGCCGCCTCGGTCCGCGAGCTCTGCGAGATCGCCGCCGGGCGCGGCCTGCTCGTCGACCTGCATTGCGACGAGACCGACGACCCGATGTCACGCCACATCGAGGCGCTGGCCTCCGAGACCACCCGCCTCGGCCTGCAGGGACGCGTCGCGGGCTCGCACCTGACCTCGATGCATTCGATGGACAATTACTACGTCTCGAAGCTGCTGCCGCTGATCGCAGAGGCCGGGATCGCCGCCATCCCCAACCCGCTCATCAACATCACCCTGCAGGGGCGCCACGACACCTACCCCAAGCGCCGCGGGCTGACCCGGGTCAAGGAGATGCAGAGCTGCGGCATCACCGTGGGCTGGGGACAGGATTGCGTGCGCGACCCGTGGTACGCACTCGGGACCGCCGACATGCTCGACGTGGCCTTCATGGGGCTGCACGTGGCGCAGATGACGTCTCCGGCCGAGATGCAGCGCTGCTTCACCATGGTGACGGAGGACAACGCTAAGATCATGCACCTCGACGACTACGGGCTAGCGGTCGGCAAAGCGGCCTCGCTGGTGGTGCTCGACGCCGGCAGCGCCATCGAGGCGTTGAGGCTGCGCCCGGACCGGCTCTGCGTGATCTCGAAGGGCAAGCTGGTCTCGCAGCAGGCCCGCAACGACGCGCGGCTTACTCTTCCCGGCCGCCCGGCCAGCGTGCGGCGGCGACACAGAATTTCCGAGGGGTGATCGGCGGGATCCGGGTCAGGGGGCTGCCCGCCTTGCGATGGCTGTTTGCCGGGTGTGGGGCGTTGTGGTGGGGGATTTGGGGCGATATGTCGTATGGCCGTCTCGCGAGCCCCGGGGGTGCAGGGGCGCTGCCCCCGTCCGCTGACGCGGACTCCCCCGGAGTTTATCCGGCAAGATGAAGGAAGGGCGTAGCGCCCTTTCCTCAAAAGGTTTGCCGATGTGGAAGGGGGTCCTGTGGCGGCGGACCACCAGGCGCTCGGCCGCGGCTGGTTCGAGTCACACGCGCCGCGAGGTGAGTTATTCCCGTCTGGTGGCGCGGGCGGTGAGCTTTGCGGGCTCGGGTGGGGATCTCGGAGGTCAGGCCCTGACGCGGTCCGATCGTCTTGAGGTCGAACGTGTGCGTGAGACCTCTTGCGCCTTCAAGGTGATGCCGAGGTGGGGCCTGGCGGATGCAGCGGGTTCCTCCGAAGGTCAGGCCGCCAGACACCCGGTCTTGTCGACGTCGCCCGGGCAGCAACTGTGAGGCGAATTGCCCCCAAGTGGCGTGCCCTCTGAGCTTTGCGGGCTCGGCTGGGCCCCCGCCGGTCAGGCCACCATGCGTTCGGCCTTCTTGAGGTCAACCGACACCAGCTGCGACACGCCCTGTTCCTGCATGGTGACGCCGAAAAGGCGGTCCATGCGGGCCATGGTCACCGCGTGGTGGGTGATGATCAGGAATCGGGTCTCGGTGCGGCGGCACATCTCGTCGAGCAGGTCGCAGAAGCGGGTGACGTTGGCATCGTCGAGCGGTGCGTCGACCTCGTCGAGCACGCAGATCGGCGCGGGGTTGGCGAGGAACACCGCGAAGATCAGCGCCAGCGCCGTCAGCGTCTGCTCGCCGCCCGAGAGCAGCGACAGCGTCGAGAGCTTCTTGCCCGGCGGCTGGCACATGATCTCGAGCCCGGCCTCGAGCGGGTCGTCGCTTTCGACCATCACGAGGTTGGCCTCGCCGCCGTTGAAGAGGTGGGTGAAGAGCATCGAGAAGTTGCTGTTCACCTGCTCGAAGGCGGTCAGCAGGCGCTCGCGCCCCTCGCGGTTCAGCGAGGCGATGCCCGAGCGCAGCGTCTTGATCGCCTCCTCGAGGTCCAGCTTCTCGGAGAGCAGCTGGTCGTGCTCTTCCTGCACCTCGCGGGCGTCTTCCTCGGCCCGCAGGTTCACCGCCCCGAGCGCGTCGCGCTGGCGCTTCAGCCGGTTCACCTCGGCCTCGATCTGCTCCGAGGGCGGCATGTCGTCGGTCGACATGTCGAGCCGTGTCAGAAGCTTGGCGGGTGTGGTCTCCTGCTCTTCCTCGATGCGCTCCGCGGCGTAGTCCACGGTCTCGCGGGCGGCCTCGACGCGGGCCTCGGAGCGGGCGCGGGATTCGCGGGCCTCGGAGGCCGCGCGCTCGGCGTCGCGTTCGGCGAGGATCGCCTCGCGCAGCGCGGTGTCGGCCCGGTCGAGCGCCTCGGAGGCGGCGTCCTTGCGCGCCTCGGCAAGCTCGATCGCTTGCCCCAGTTCGTCGCGCTTTGCCGCCAGCTCCGCCGGGGCCGAAGAGGCCTCGCGCAGCTCTGCCTCGGCCGCGGTCCGGCGCTCGTCGAGCTCGGCGCTGCGCTTCTCGGCGGTCTCGAGCCGGTGGCGCCAGCCGGAGAGATCCTTGGTCACCTGCTGAGCGCGGCCCTTGCGGGCATCGCCCTCGCGGCGCAGCTCGTCATGGGCGGAGCGGCGGGTCATCATGGTCATCCGCGCCGCCTCGACGGTCATCTTGATGTCCTCGACCTGCGCGCGGGCGCTTTCGAGATCGCCCAGCTCGGCCACGGCGCGCTCGGCCTCGAGCAGCTGCTGGCGGGCGGCGGTGGCCTCGTCCTCGTGGCGCTTCAGCGTCATCGAAAGGTTTTCGAGCTTGCCCTCGGCCATGTTGCGGTCGGCCTCGGCGCGGTTCATCGCGCGGGTGGCGTCGTTGAGCTGCTGGTCGGCCTCGCGCCGCGCCTCGCGCGCCGCCTTGTCCGCCTGCGTGAGATCGGCGAGCCGCGACACCAGCGCCTCGTGCGCGGCGCGCATGCCGTCGACCCGCGCACCGACCTCGGCCATCTCCTGCTTCAGCGCCTCGAGCCGGTTGAGCTGTTCGAGCCGCAGCGCCGCGGCGGAGGGCGCATCCTCGGCCCAGGCGCGGTAGCCGTCCCAGCGCCAGAGGTCGCCCTCGACGCTCACTAGCCGCTGGCCGGGCTTCAGCAGCGGCTGCAGCCGCGCGCCGTCCTCGGCGGTCACAAGGCCGATCTGGCCCATGCGGCGCACCAGCACCTCGGGCACCGAGACGTGCTGGGTGAGCGCGGTCACCCCCTGCGGCAACGGCTGGGTGGCGTCGTACTCGGGCAGCACGGTCCAGCCGGTGGGGCCGTCGGCCTCGACCTCGGGCGCGCGCAGGTCGTCGGCGAGCGCCGCTCCGAGCGCCTTCTCGAAGCCCTGCTCGACCTGCAGCCGGTCGAGGATCTGGCCGCCCTCGGCGGTGTCGCGTTCCAAGAGCCGCGAGAGCGCCGTCACCTCGGCGCGCAGCGCGTTGAACTCGCCCTCGGCCTCGGAGCGGCCGGCGCGGGCCTCGGCCTCGCGCGACTGGGCCTCGGCGCGGGCCTCGTCGGCGTCGTTCAGAAGCGCCTCGGCGCGCTCGGCCATGGCCTCGGCCTCTTCGGCGCGGGCGCGGGCCTCGGAGACGGTCTCGGTGGCCTCTTCCAGCGTCTCCCTGGCAGAGCTCAGCGCCTCGCGGGCGCCGCCGGCGGCCCCCTCGTGCCGTTCCAGCGTCTTGCGGGCGTCAGCAAGGAAACGGTGGGCGGACTGGTGGCGGGCGGCGAGCCGCGCCACGTCCTCGGTCTGCTGCGACAGGTCCGCCTCGCGCTCGTGGAGGATCGCCGCAGCGTCGCCCGCAGACTCGGCGGCCTCGGCCACGCGGTCCTCGTGGCCTTCGCCGGCGCGGGCGAGCTCGCGCTCTTCCCACTCGAGCCGCTCGATGGTCTCGCCAGCGTCGCGGTTGAGCCCCGCCTCGCGCTCCATGTCGCGCGACATCTGCTCGATGCGGCGGGTCAGCGCGGCGATGCTGTCGGCCGCCGCCTTCTCCTGGTCGGCGAGCGCGTCGCGTTGCACCGACATGCGCTGCAGGATCGCGGCGGCGATGGCCTCTTCCTCGCGCAGCGGCGGCAGCGCCTCTTCGCGTTCGCCGCGGATCTTGGCCGCCGCACGTGCTGCGCCCTCGGCCTGCGAGGCCAGGGTCACCATCTCGCGGTAGGCCTGTTCCGCCGCCAGCCGGGCCTCGTCGGCCTCCTTCCAGCGGCGGTAGAGCAGCATGCCCTCGGAGCGGCGCAGGTCGGTGCCGATGGCGCGGTAACGGGCCGCCTGCCGGGCCTGCCGTTCAAGCTGGGCGAGCTGCGTCGCGAGTTGCTCGATGACGTCGTCGACGCGCAGCAGGTTGGCCTCGGTGCTGTTGAGCTTCAGCTCGGCCTCGTGGCGGCGCTGGTAGAGCCCCGAGATGCCGGCGGCTTCTTCCAGAATGCGGCGGCGGTTCTTGGGCTTGGCGTTGATCAGCTCGGAGATCTGGCCCTGCCGCACCAGCGCCGGCGAATGGGCGCCGGTCGAGGCATCGGCGAATAGCATCTGCACGTCGCGGGCGCGCACGTCCTTGCTGTTGGCTTTGTAGGCCGAGCCCACGTCGCGGGTGATGCGGCGGACGATCTCGATCTGGTCGCTGTCGTTGAACCCGGCGGGCGCCACCCGGTCGGAGTTGTCGATGGTCAGGCAGACCTCGGCGAAATTGCGGGCAGGCCGGGTCGAGGCGCCGGCGAAGATCACGTCCTCCATGCCCGCGCCGCGCATAGCCTTGGCGCGGGTCTCGCCCATCACCCAGCGCAGCGCCTCGAGAAGGTTCGACTTGCCACAGCCGTTAGGGCCGACGACCCCGGTGAGGCCGTCTGCGATGACGAGATCCGTCGGATCGACAAAGCTCTTGAAGCCCGTCAGCCTGAGGCGCGAGAAGTGCAAGATGGACTGCCCTGATTCCTAGTTTTCAGCGATCTTGCCGGTTCGCCGCCCCACAAGTCAAACGCTTTGCGCTGCATGTCGCGGCTCCTTGCCAACTGTCCACAAGATATTGCGAAAATTGGCACGAAACCGTGTATTGACCAATGTCGTGTTAACGCTTTTCATCTGAAGACTTTGCAAGGAGCTGCCCCATGTCGCTTGCTATCCACCCGGTATCGCCGCGTGACCCGCGCGCGATTGCGCTGCTGACAGAGAGTCACGCGCTGATGAATGCGCTCTTCCCACCCGAGGAGAACCACTTCCTCGACATCGACGCACTCTGCTGTGAGAGCATCACGCTCTTCGGCGCCGAGGAGTGCGGAGAGCTGCTTGGCTGCGCCGCGCTTGCCCGCCGCGACGGCTACGGCGAGGTGAAGTCGATGTTCGTGGCGCCCGAGGCGCGGGGCATCGGCGTGGCCCGCCGCCTGCTCGACCGGCTCGAGCGCACCGCGCGCGAGGAAGGCTTCCCGCTGCTGCGGCTCGAGACCGGCGACCGACTCGCCGCCGCGGTCTCCCTGTACGAGAGGGAGGGCTATCGACGACGCGCCGCGTTCGGCAGCTATCCAGAAAGCGCCTCGAGTCTGTTCTACGAGAAACCCGTCGAGAACCCCGTCAGAGCCTGACCCCTACCCCTCGCGGCATTCCACCGCCGCCGTTCCCCCCAGACCTTCCGTGACAAAGGCATCGTAGATCTCGCACGAGAGTACGCTGCCGCCCGGCTGCTTCGGCGCCGCCCGTCCGTCGCATGACAATCCCATCACCATCATCGCCGGATCGCCGCTTACCCAGGCGGGGATGCAGCCCGTCTCGAGGTACACGGCCTTCTGTGCGCGGGCCGCGATCGGCCCGAAGCGGGCCGGAAACTCTGGGTTGATACGCGTCACTTCGGCCATGTCATCGCGCACCCGGATCAGGAAGCGCGAGCCCTCGACCTCGGCCCCGACGGGCTCGATCCCGCGAAAGCCGGGAGCGGCGGCGTTGCAGCCGAGAAGCAGCGCAAAAGCGAACGGAAACAGCGGTTTCATGGGGTCCTGCCTACCCGCAGCGTGGTTAAGGACCGGTTAAATTCTCTGACTCAACATTGGGCAAAAGAGGCGGAAAAATTCTTGCCTATGACATATTCGCAACACAGCATCCCACAACCACAACGGAACCCACCGCCCGGCCCGCCGTTGTCTTGGCAATCGCAGGAGACGACAGATGACCGACCACAACATGAACACGGAGCGCACGCGCAGGGGCTTTTCGGCCCCCGACTGGCGCTGGCTGCTCATCCTCGGCGCGTTGCTGATCGTGGGCGCCGTGGTGGCCTTCCTGAAGCCTTTCGAGGCCTCGCTCACCGCCGTCGCCATTGCCGCGGGCATCTTCGCACTGGGCGGCGTGCTGCAGCTCTGGATCGCCTTCCGGGACGAGGGCCGGAGCCGCGGACGTGCCGTCTCGGCGCTGATGGGGCTGCTGATCCTTGCCTTCGGCATCGCCCTGCTCGCCAACCCGCTGGCCGGGATCATGTCGCTCACGCTTATGGTGGCGGGCTTCTTTCTTGCGCTCGGTGCGCTGCGCCTGTGGCTCGGCATGCAAATGCGCGGCCAGCCGGGGCGCGGCTGGATCATCGCCTCGGGCGCGGTCTCGCTGGCTCTGGGCGTCCTCGTGATCCTCGCCATACCGCAGATGGCGGGTGGCATGCTCGGGATCTTCCTCGGCGCCGAATTGCTGAGCTCGGGCATCGGGGCCACAGCGATGGCGCTGCGGCTGCGCTAGGCGCACGGCGCCTCAGAAGCGTATCGTCACCTCTGGCAGCGCCAGCGTGGTCAACAGGTCGCGCAGCTCCTGCCGGGCCGCCACGTTCGAGATGTTGAGCTGCTTGACGCCCACGTCCTTCAGGTCGAGCAGCGTCAGCCCCCTCGGGAACAGCTCGCGGAAGATCACTCTCTCGGAGAACCCGGGCGCGATGCGGAAGCCGATGCGCTTGGAGAGCCGTTCCAGCGCCTTCTCCATCTTCATCTTGTTGATCATCTGCTGCGCCCCGAGCCGGTTGCGCAGGACGATCCAGTCGATGGGCTTCAGACCTGCCTGCGCCCGCAGCTGCCGGGCGTTCCAGACCATCTCGGAATAGACCGACGGCCCGAGGATCTTCTCGCCGTCGTTGTCGATCCGGGCCAGCAGGTCGAAGTCGATGAAACTGTCATTGAGCGGGGTTATCAGCGTGTCGGCCAGCGAATGCGCCACCTGGCTCAGACGGGTGTGCGAGCCGGGGCAGTCGATCAGGATGAAATCGGAGTCGGCTTCGAGCTCGGACACCGCCTTGCTGAGCCGCACGTCATAGGCGTTCTCGCCCTCTGCGAGCGACGACTGGTCGATCTGCGGCAGCTCGATGTAGCGCGGGCTCGGCAGGTCCAGCCCCTCGCTCTCAAGATAGCGGCGGCGGTTGTCGCAGTAGCGCCCCATGGTTTTCTGCCGCAGGTCGAGGTCCAGCGCCCCCACCCGGTGCCCCATGCGCGCCAGTGCTGTCGCGACATGCATCGAAACGGTGGACTTGCCCGCACCGCCCTTCTCGTTTCCGACCACGATGATGTGTGCCACGCGCTACCCTCTTGTCCCTGAAATCCACATGTCCGCTGTGGTGGCCCTCGCGCTACCGTATCTGGGGGTAGGCAACAAGCAAAGTCTTGCCGATGCGTC
Organism: Salipiger sp. HF18; assembly: GCF_011806505.1. Classification (NCBI taxonomy): domain Bacteria; kingdom Pseudomonadati; phylum Pseudomonadota; class Alphaproteobacteria; order Rhodobacterales; family Roseobacteraceae; genus Salipiger; species Salipiger sp. HF18. Next base: position 9,864 of record NZ_JAATOS010000119.1, read on the forward strand.
GCAGCGAGAAATCCGTGCGGGGCGTGTTCCCGGGGACGCAGCCGGGCCCCCGGCGGTGATCGGAAAACGAAAAAGCCCGGCCGCTGGGGCCGGGCTTTTCTGACTGGGTCGGACCCCCAAATCAGTGCAGCTTGGCACCGACCTCGGCGATCGACTCGTCGATCATGCGGTCCCTGTCGGCAGCGCTGGTCTGCTGTGCGATCACGGTGCGGGCAGCCGCGACGGCGATCTCGGCTGCGCGGTCGCGCACCTCCTTCACCGCAGAGGCCTCGGCCGATGCGATCTGGTCCTCGGCAGCGGCCAGACGGCGCGCGATCGATGCTTTCAGATCAGCCTGTGCCTGCACGGCGGCCGCTTCGGCCTCCTTGCGGGCATTCGCCACGATGAGCTCAGCCTGGGCAGCCACTTCCTTCTGCTTGCGCTCGTAGGAGGCCAGAAGCGTCTGGGCTTCCTCCCGCAGAGCACGGGCTTCGTCCAGCTCGTCGCGAATGCCTTCGGCACGCTTGTCCAGCAGCTTGCCCAGCACCGGCGGAACCTTGAAGTACACAAGGATCGCCAGGAAGAGCAGGAAGCCGAGCAGCACGACGAAGTCGGTGTTGCGCAGCGAGAAGAAGGGGCCGGTCGCAGCCAGCGCGGGGCTGGCAAAGCTGGCGCCAAGGGCGCTGGTCAGGATCAGCTTGCGCATGCGATCACCCTTTCATCCGGTCGCCGACAGCCGCCGAGATGGCGTCCTGGTCGGCCTTGCCGCCCATCGTCGCGACGATGGCTG
>NZ_JAATOS010000120.1:0-10631 GCF_011806505.1 Salipiger sp. HF18
GAGACGGCGGTCAGGCTCGCGGCGTGGCCCGCCAGAGGCCGGAGGTAGCCCGCGATGTCCTTGGTGTTGAGCATGCCGCAGATCAGGTGCGTCGGGCGCTCCGGCAGGGTGGCGAGGTGTTTCGCCAGCGCCTCGCCCGCCGCCGGGTTGTGACCGCCGTCCAGCCAGAGCTCGACGCCCGGGGCGGACTCGACCAGCGGACCGCGGCGCAGGCGCTGCATCCTGGCGGGCCACTCGGCGCGGGTCACAGCCGCCTCGCAGGCCGCGTCGCCGAGCCCGAGATGGCGCAGCGCCGCCAGCGCGGCGCCGGCGTTCTCGATCTGGTGCGCGCCGGGCAGGTTCGGCAGCGGGAGATCCATGAGGCCGTGCTCGTCCTGGAACACCAGCCGGCCGCGCTCTTCCCAGACCTGCCAGTGCTGGCCATGTGCCAGCAGCGGCGCGCCGAGCCATTCGGCGCGGGCCTCGATGACCTCCATCACCTCAGACGGCTGCGGGCCGACGACGCAGGGCACGCCGCGCTTGAGGATGCCCGCCTTCTCGCCGGCGATCGCGGCCAGCGTCTCGCCGAGGAACTGCTGGTGATCCAGCGAGATCGGCGCGATCACCGTCAGCGCCGGGCGCTCGAAGACGTTGGTGGCATCGAGCCGCCCGCCAAGGCCCGTCTCCATCAGCGTCACGTCCGCGGGCGTGCGCGCAAAGGCGAGGAAGGCCGCGCAGGTGGTGATCTCGAAATAGGTGATGCTCTCGCCGCCGTTGGCGGTCCAGCACTCGTCGAGCACGGCGCTCAGCTCGGCCTCGGGGATCAGCTCGCCCGCCACGCGGATGCGCTCGTGGAAGCGCGCGAGATGCGGCGAGGTATAGGCGTGCACGACCTTGCCCGCGCCCTCGTAGCCGGCGCGGATCATCGCCAGCGTCGAGCCCTTGCCGTTGGTGCCCGCGGCGTGGATCACCGGAGGCAGCTTGCGCTCGGGGTGGTCCAGCGCCTCGAGCAGGCGCCAGACCCGGTCCAGCGTGAGGTCGATGATCTTGGGATGAAGCGACATCATCCGCGCGAGGATGACGTCCGACCCTTCCGTCGTCATTTCGCCGCGTCGACCTCGGGGGCCGGCAGGTCGCCGTGCACGGCGGGCGGCAGGCCCATCAGCATCCGCAGGATGGTCACCAGCTCGCCGCGCATCTCGCGTCGGTCGGTCACCCGGTCGAGCATGCCGTGCTCGAGCAGGTACTCGGCGCGCTGGAAGCCCTCGGGCAGCTTCTCGCGGATGGTCTGCTCGATGACGCGCGGCCCGGCGAAGCAGATCAGCGCGTTGGGCTCGGCGATCTGCACGTCGCCCAGCATCGCGTAGGAGGCGGTCACGCCGCCGGTGGTCGGGTGGGTGAGCACGACGATGTAGGGCAGCCCCGCCTCGCGCAGCATCTGCACGGCGACGGTGGTGCGCGGCATCTGCATCAGCGACAGGATGCCTTCCTGCATGCGGGCGCCGCCGGCGGCCGAGAACAGGATCAGCGGGCGCTTGAGCTTCTTCGCCTCTTCGGCCGCCTTGATGATGGCGTTGCCGACGTACATGCCCATTGAGCCGGCCATGAACGAGAAGTCCTGCGCGGCGCAGACCACCGGGGTACGGCCGATCTCGCCGGTGGCGACCAGCATCGCCTCGCGTTCGCCGGTGTTCTTCTGGGCCGCCCGCAGGCGGTCGGGGTATTTCTTCTGATCGCGGAAATGCAGCGGGTCGGCCAGCGGCTCGGGGACGTCGATTTCGGAGAAGATGCCGCCGTCGAACAGCGCCGTGAAGCGCGCGCGCGGCGTGATGTTCATGTGGTGCCGGCAATTGGTGCAAACACCGAGGTTGTCCGTCACCTCGCGGTGGAACAGCATCGTCCCGCAGCCGTCGCATTTCGTCCAGAGATTCTCGGGCAACTCGCGGCGCGAGAAGATCGAGTTGATCCTGGGGCGGACGTAGTTGGTGATCCAGTTCATCGCTTGCGCTCTTAACGGCCTCGTGTTGGGCGGTGATGTATGCCCCCGAGCCGGGGATTGCAATCGCGGGCTCAGACCCGGAGCGCGAGCCGGGCCGCAAGCCAGCTCAGAAGGATCCCGGCAAGGTCCAGCGGCAGCAGCGCGCGCATCGCCGCCTCGTCGCCGGTGCCGAAGGGCAGCAGGTAGAGCGCCAGCCCCGACATCACCCCCTGCGGCGACATCAGGGCGATCGCCACGACGTTGTTCACGAGGTGCATCGCCAGCGCCGGGCCGAGCGTGCCGGTGCGGGCGGTGAGATCGGCTGCGGCGACGCCGAAGCCGAAGGCCCAGAGCGCCACCAGCAGGGCGTTCTCGCCGTACATGTCGGGCGACCAGTGGCCGAGCGCGAAGAGCGCCGAGGGCAGCACCAGCCACGCCGCCGGGTGCGCCATCCGCGCGCCGAGCTGCGATTGCAGGTAGCCCCGGAACAGCAGCTCTTCGCTGCCGGTCTGCACCAGCAGCGCCAGCAGGGTGACCGGCAGCAGCGCCAGCCAGCGCCCGGCGGGCATGGCCAGCGTCATCTCGCCGGCCATCGGCCAGGGCGGCATCGCGAGCGCCGCCAGCGTCACCGCCCCCACCGCGACGAGGCAACGCAGGAACTGCGGCACGAACAGCGTCCACGGCCCGAGCAGGCTGACCGCCCGGCGCCGGTGCATAAGCTGCGCCGCGAACAGCGCCGCCACGCCCATGGCGCCCATGTTGAGCAGCAGCACCAGCATGCCCAGCGGCGTGTCGCCCGCCCGCATCTGGGCCATCATCGACCAGTAGGCATCGTCGGGCAGCAGCGCCGCCGACAGCGCCATGAAGGCCTGCTGAAGCCCGAAGGTCACCACCAGCACCAGCACGATGCCAAGCACCAGCCGCCAGAGCTCGGTGCGCCCGGCAGCGGCGGTCATCAGGGCAAAGGGACGATAGGGCATCACGCGCTCCCGGGCTCGCAAGGGGGCACCGGGGGCCCGGCGCGCGCCTCCGGTCTAGGCGGCAAGCTGCCGTGCCGCAAGCGGGGAAACCGCCGGTGGCGCCACGGTGCGCCGAGCTCCGCCCATTCTTTTCTTGTTCGCATGCAATGGCTTCGGTATCCGGTACCGGACCAGGGATGGATCGGAGACCGCACGCAATGACCCGCAAGAGGTGCCTGCCGGGGCTGATCCTTCTGTTTTGCCTCGCCGGCTGCATGCCGCCCGGAAGCGGGACCGGCGGCCCGCCCCCGCTGGCGCGGACCGCGCTTGCCGACGGTGCCGTGGTGGTCGCCGGGGCCGAGGGCTACTGCATCGACCCGGTCACCCTCTCGCGCCGCAAGGACCGCGACTTCGCCGTCATCGCGTCGTGCAACATCCTCTCGGGCGGGACCACCGGCCGCGTCGTGGCGCCGGTGATGATCACCGTGACCGTGGGCACGCTCGACCCGACGCCGACCTTGCCCGCCCCCGCCATGCTGGCGCGGGAGGCCGGTCAGACGCTCGTGCGCGGCGACACCCGCAACGGGCTGGTGGTGGCGCAGCTCGCCGGCGGCGGCAGCGACCTGCTCGAAGGCGGCGACCCGCGCTACTGGCGCGGCGCCTTCGTGCAGAACGGCCATATGGTGGGGCTGGCGCTCTACGCGCCGCAGGGAAGCGTCCTTGCCGGGCCCGACGGGGCCGCGATGCTCCGCGCCGTGCACGAGCAGATCGGCCGCCTGAGCCCCTCAGGCCTGACCCAGTGACGCAGGGCGGGATCTTTGCCCGTTTATTCCATCACAGGGATTTGTCATAACACTGGCAAGGACCGCCAGCGACAAGGCGGCCGCTGACACGGGGCCACGGGCGAGGGCAATGGCAGGCATCGGCGAAGGGTGGATCGGCCGCGCGCTATCGGCGGCGGTGCTGCGGCGGTGGGGGGCCGCGGCGCGCAACGCCCAAACCGAGGACCTGCCGCGGCCGCGGCGCCAGCGGGCCGCGGCACGCCGGCCCCGCCAGCCTCTCCACCGGCTCATCCACGTCGCCGACGGGCGGCTCGCGCTGCCGGTGCTCGGCAACCAGACCTTTCCGCGCCTGCCGGACAGCGACTGGGCCTGGCGCCCCGAGCTCTGGCGCGGCCCGCTGCCCCTGCCCGGCCTCTCCTCGGTGCCCAGCAAGGAAAAGCTTGGCTGCGAGGTCACGCTCTTCCACGACTGCCCCCGGTCCGAGATCGCCCTGCGCCAGCTTCGCAACACGCGCGAAGCCGACCTCGCCGCCTACGGGCTGCGGCTCGAGGTGTTCCGCTTCGATGGCAGCTACCTGTCGCTTGCCATCGACCTGCCCGAGAGCGCGACCCACGGCCTCAGGCGCAAGCACCTGATCCGCGTCGACACCATCGTGGAGATGGAGAAACCGCTCGAGATCTTCGCCCGCCTCAATATCCGCCACGGCCCCAATACCGAGCAGATCGTGCGCGAGCTGCCGCTTCACGAGGACAAGGTCCTCGTCGAGTTCGACCTCGCCTACACCAAGCTCAACGAGAAGCGCGTGGACCGCATGTGGCTCGACCTGATCTTCGAGACCCCCGGTATGAACGAGGTGATCCTGCGCGATCTCACCTTCAGCCGCCGCCCGAGAGCCGAGCTTTGACGGAGTCCCCCATGAGCGCCTATGCCCTGACCAAGACCCTGTTCCGCGAAGGCGTCTGGGAGGGCCTTCTGGCGGCCTCCAGCAAGGACGCGCCGCCGCCCGAGATCACCGTGAGCCTCAACGGCGCGCCGGTGCGCGGGGTCACGGTGGCGCAGGCGGGCGAGCCGGGGCGCTGGGTCGTCGAGATCCCCATCCCGGTCGAGGCGGTGGGCGACGGGGTGCAGACCTTCCTGATCCAGGACGCGTCCTGCGGCGAGACGCTCGACAGCTTCACCCTAATCGCGGGCGAGGCGCTCGGCGACGACATCCGCGCCGAGATGTCGTTGCTGCGAGCCGAGCTCGACATGCTGAAGCGCGCCTTCCGCAACCACTGCCGCGAGACCGGCTGAGCCCCCGCGGCCCCCCTTGCGGGATCTCTGACAAAGGCCTGCCAGCGGCAGTTGCACACACCCGCGTGAGCGGTCACAAAGGCCCGATTGGTATACCGGAGAGCCCATGTCCCCCCTGCGCGGCATCGCCCTGAAACTCACCGCCGTCATTCTCTTTGTCGTCATGGCCTCGCTGGTCAAGGCCGCCTCGGCGATCCCCACGGGCGAAGTGGTGTTCTTCCGCTCGTTCTTCGCGCTTCCGGTCATCATCGTCTGGCTGCTCTGGCGCGGCGATCTGGTCGCGGGGCTGCGGGCGAACCGGCCCGAGCTGCACGTGCTGCGCGGCGTGGTCGGCGTGGGTGCCATGGGCTGCAACTTCGCGGCGCTCACCATGCTGCCGCTGCCCGAGGTCACAGCGCTCAGCTACGCCGCGCCGCTGCTCACCGTGGTCTTCGCCGCGGTTCTGCTCAAGGAGCGGGTGCGCCTGTTCCGGCTCTCGGCCGTGGGCACCGGGCTTCTGGGCGTCGGGCTGGTGCTCTGGCCGCTGCTGACCGTCTCGAGGGTGGACGACACGGCGCTTGTCGGTGTCGCCTTCATCCTGACCTCGGCGACGCTGACCGCGCTGGTGCAGATCCACATCCGCCGCATGGTGCGGACCGAGCAGACTTCGGCCATCGTCTTCTACTTCTCGCTCACCTCGACGGTGCTTGCGCTCTTCACCCTGCCCTTCGGCTGGGTGGTGCCGACGCCGGCCGAGGCGGCGATCCTCGTCGGCGCCGGGGTGTTCGGCGGGATCGCGCAGATCTGCCTGACATCGGCCTACCGCCACGCCGAAGCCACGCTGCTGGCGCCCTTCGACTACGCCTCGATCCTCTTCGCGATCCTCATCGGCTACGCGTTCTTCGCCGAGGTGCCGACGGTCCAGATGATACTCGGCTCGTCGGTGGTGATCGCCTCGGGCGTCGCCATCGTCCTGCGCGAACGCTACCTCGGCCTGAAGCGCGTCCGGGCACGGCCCAACATGACGCCGCAAGGCTGAGCCCTCAGGCGGGGACGGGCCGAGGCGAGCTCCAGCCGGTCGGCATACAGGATGCGCGGCGCGTCGAAGAGCCGTTCGACAAAGGTTGCGTGATGCGTCCCGACACTGCGAATGACCTCGCCGTCCACGAGTTGCGAGATCGGCACCAGCGCCCTTTCGGCCCCGACGAGGACCCGCTCCCGCAAGTCGCGCAGCAGAATCTTCTGCGTCGCGGACAGCAGGACGTCGGCCTCGGGGCGGGCATGACCAAGCGCCCCCGCGCGGGTCGCGATGCGCTCGGCCCGCGTGGCGTGGTGGCGCAGACCGCGCGGCACCGCTGTCCTCGGTGATGACCCTATCGCCGGGAGCCGAATGTTTCTCCGGCAGCGCCCCGCCGGTGGTCAGGACGATGGCGCCCGCGACCAGCGCATTGACGCCGGGCGCTGACGCGGGGAGTTTCGTGAGGGCTGCGTCGTTCCGTCCGGGCGTGGGGGACATGGGCGCAATCCTGATCCCTTCTGCCACCCTGTTGTGTGCCGGCACCGGAGGAGATTCCGTGAACGTCCCACGTTCTTCCACGGAACATTTTCCACTCGCCATGGCCCCGGCGCTTTGCTAGATCTGCGCGGCATCATGCGGGTGTGGCGAAATTGGTAGACGCACCAGATTTAGGTTCTGGCGCCGCAAGGCGTGGGGGTTCAAGTCCCTCCACCCGCACCAATCCGGCCGCAAGGTCGTGGATTTCCTGAAAATAGAGACCAGCGCGCGGCCAGCGGCACGGATCTGCGCCGCGGCGGGCCGCCTTCCGGGACGGCCCCGCCTGAGGTCCCTTAGCGCAGCGCGGTCGACAGCGCCGCGCGGGTTTCTGGCGTGGCGAGCTGGTCGTGCAGGCGCTGGAACTCCGCCGCGGCCTTGGCCTTCTGACCGGAGTTCAGGTAGGCGTAGCCGCGCAGCATGGCGAGGTCGCGACGGACCCGGCCGGTCAGACGCTCGTACTCGTTGAAATAGCCGATGGCGCGGCGGTATTCGCCGCGGTTGTAGGCCGCGACACCGCGGGCATCGAGGATCTCGGATTCGACCTCGAGCCGCTGGTCATAGGTGAAATCGGTGCTGGCGGCGACGGCGGCGGCCTCGTTGACCATGCGCAGGCGCATCATGGTCAACGCCATGCCATAGGCCGAGTCGCGGCGCAGCGTGGCGTTGCGGGCGTTGGCGGTGGCGCTGCGGAAGTCGCGGAGCGCCTGCATCGGGCGACCGGCGTTGAAGGCGCACCAGCCGCGCTGCGAGATATCCTCGGCCGCACGGGCATTGGCGGTGAGCGCGAGGCAGGTCTGCCAGTCGCCGGCCTGCGCGGCACGCGCGACGCTGGGCGAGACCGCGCCTCCGCCTCCGCCTCCCCCGCTGCCGCTACCGCTGCTCGCGCCGGTGGAGGCCGGGGCGCTGCGGCGCACCGGAACCACGCCGAGGTTCGCAGGCCGCGCCGAGGGGCGCACCTCGGGCGTCGGCGCCAGCGGCACCTCGAGCGCGGTGAGCGGCGCGTTGCTCAGCGGCACGCCGGGCAGTTCGCGCGGATCGGCCCCGAGGCCCGCGCGCAGGCGGTTCTCGACCACCGAGAGCCGCCCTTCGGCATCGGGAACCCGCACCCGCATGGTATCGGCGAGCTCGGCCAGCTGCGTGGCGTTGGCCGAGGCCGCGGATTTCTCGAGCGTCGCGATCAGCACGTCGACATCGGTGCAGCTGCCCGCGATGCCGCGGTAGACGACCAGCGCCGAGGCTGCATCGCCAAGCGCCTCGTATTGCTCGGCCAGCTGCCAGGCGTTGTTGACCCGCTCGCAGCTCAGCAGCGCGGGGGTCGAGCGGGCGATGCGGATCGCCGCCTGGCGGTTGCCCGCCAGCACCGCCTGATTGAACTCGGACTGCGACTCGGCCAGCGACAGGGCGGTCAGCAGGTCGGAGGACGGCGACCAGTCGGGGTACTCTCGCCCGGTGTCGGCGATGGCCTCGCGGGCGCCGGCGTAATCCTCGTCGGCGATGAGGCTGTAGATCCGTTCGATCGCCTCGGAGGGCACCGTCTCGTCGAGCGCATCAAGGTCGGCGGGCGGCGTCCAGGCCGGGAACTGGATCTGCAGGCGCCGCAGCTCGGACTGGATCGCCTGCTCGTTGTTCTCGTTCATGTAGAAGCGCAGGGCCTGCAGGTCGCGCTCGTCCGGCTCCTGCGCGGCGGCGACCAGCGGACAGAGCACCAGCGCCATCACGAGCGCTGCGGGGCGGAGAAGGGTGCGGAAGGTCATATCGGAAGGCATCGCGGTTCGGCCTCCATCTGCGCGATCATGGAGAAGAGGTGCAGCGTGGCGGGGTAATAGGGATCGGACGGCACGTAGGGCGGGATGCCCGAGCCCACGGTGGCCTGCGTCGCGCAGTCGGCGAGCGCGGCGACCGCCGCGTAGCCGGCGTTGTGGCTGGTGGTCTGGATCGAGCCGTCGTCGCGGCTGATGATCGTCGCGACCTCGCCCCGCGGGGCGCCACGCTGCGCCTCGGCATAGCGCCTCACCGCGAGGTGCGAGCCGTGGCCCGACCAGACCAGGAACAGCGGCACCCGCATCGCCTCGTAGCCCGCGTCGAACGAGAAGCCCTGCGCCGAGCGCACGCCCGAGGCGGTGATCTCGACCCAGTCGGGCACCACGCCGCCGTAGGCGAGCTGTTCGGCCACCGCGAGCCCGCTCGACGCGGCGGCGGAAAGATCGGGTTCCGAGAAAGCCTCGGCCAGTTCGGTCATCGCCAGCGGCATCGCGTAGGACGGGTTGTAGATGAGGCCCTGCGGGGTCTGGAACCCGTGCACCGCCGGCAGCAGCAGGGGTTGACCGGTGCCCGGGTGCGCCGTCACGCAATTGGCGACGAGATCGCGGGTGATCTGGCCCGCGCGGGTGCGGTACTCGGCATTGCCGAAGCGTTCCGCCCCCTTGAGCAGCGCCCAGGCGCGGAAGAGGTCGCCGTCGCTGGCGTTGTTGGTGTCCGGCACCCGCTCGGGCTGGTCCGCCATCCAGCGCCAGGCCATCAGGTTGTCAGGCCGGATCGCGAGGTTGATGCGGCTCCAGTTCTCCATCTCGGCGAAGGCGCGGGCATCGCCCGCGAGCGCCGCGAGCAGCATGCCGTAGCCCTGCCCCTCGGAGTGGCTGGCATTGCGCTGAAGCTGGTCGACAACGCGCCCGGTGACATCGAGATTGGCGTCCCGCCATGCCGTCCAGACAGATTTGAGCTGCACGGGATCTACCTGTCCGAGCGCCCAGGCGCCGGGTGCTGTGGCCATCGAAAGCCCGGCCAGGGTGCCGAGCCCGGCCAATATGGCCCTTCGTTTCATCAGTTTCTCCGTCGAGCCAGCACGGCAATAATCATGCCGACGATTGCTGAACACAGGGTGAATGCCATAATGATCGCAATGAAAGACCACGGTTGAGAGCTTGCGAAGTTCCCTGCCACCGCCCTCAGGTTTTTCAATGAAAGTCTCTCATGCAAGACTAGCCGACGCTGCGGAGAAATCCAGTTCTGCCAGCCAAGCTCCTGAGAATAGAGAGACACTTGCCCGCGCGGGCCGTCGATCGACCAGCGCGCCTTGGCCAGGGTCTCGACGATGCGCTGCGGGTCGGCCTGCGCGCCGAGGATCAGCCACGCCTGCGCGGGAGCGTCGGGATCGGGCTGCAGCAGCACCGCCTCGCCCTCGCGGGTGGCGAGCCATTCCTCGAGCGGCGGCGCCTCGCCCCGCCAGAGCGCCTCGACCCCGGTGCCGATCTCGCGCGGGAGCCGCAACAGGCGGTCGGGGTTCAGCACCGCCTTGAGCCAGCCGTTGGCCTCGACCTGCTCCCAGGCGTCGGGCTCTTCCTCCTCCACCGGCGCGGTGGCGGCGGGGGCGGTCAGCACGATGCGCATCGCCGCCAGCTGGTCGTTGGCGAGCGTGCCCTCGAGCAGCGAGATGTCGCGCGGCGTGGCGATGGTCAGGCCGAAGCCCGGGCGCACGGCGTCGTTGTCCTCGTCGCTGCCCTCGCGGTCGTAGAGCGCTGCGATCTGCGGCAGCAGCCCCTCGGGCAGGCGGGCGCGCGCGGTGTCGGTCATGGTGATGCCCGACGGCTCGAGATTGGCCATCACCCGCTCGATCCCGGGCAGGCTCATGGCGGGCGAGTCGGGGACGTAGACCGTGGGGCGGGTCGAGATCTCGAAGGCCGGGGTGCTGCGCGGCTCGCAGGCGCTGTCCGGCGGATCGCCGGGGATGAGCGCCTCGAAGTCGATGCGGTTGAGGCCCGGGTTCAGCAGCGCCGCGCCGAAGTCGACCGGCAGGACGGGAAGCACCTGCCCCGCCACCTCCGGCAGGTCGAGCGGCAGCAGGCGGACCGTGGTGCCGTTGACCTTGACCAGCATCAGCGAGCCTTCGGGCAGGCCGGTGTCGTAGCGATACAGCAGACGCATCCGTGCCTTCTGCGAAGCCAGCAGCAGCCAGTCCGGGGGCAGCCGGAAGGTCACGCCGCGCCGGATGTAGCGCCCCTCGCCGCGGATGTTCTCGACTCCCATGGACTCGAAGGACACCTGCTTGCCGGGGGTGAGGTGGGGCGGCGCCTGCTCGATGCTGCCCTCGGGGATCGCGGCCAGCAGGG
>NZ_JAATOS010000011.1:0-39938 GCF_011806505.1 Salipiger sp. HF18
ACGCGCCTCGAGATCGACATAGCTGAACAGCGACCCGCTCGTCTCGTCTGCACCGCGCATGTCTGTCTCCGCCGTTGTTCCGCGGCAGATGAATCATGTTCCGCAACCGGCGTCGAGGCCCGACTATTTCAGCACCCTGCTAGGCAGGACGACAACCCAGACCGGTCGCTGGGGAATGAACGTCTCGCAAAGGTTAGCGCGGCAACTCAACGCGTCGGCTCCAAGGTTTTCTACTCGGAGGATGAGCTGAAGAAGTTCTTCGACGACGAGTGGGAGGATAGCTGAGCTGCTGCATGCAGTGGTCAGCGAAGAGCGACCTTGGCAATAAAAATGAGCAGGAGTGGCTAGTCGGGCGTGCGATGCTAAGGCTGGAATGCGCAGGAAGCATACATTGCCGCTGACGCTGGCGATCCCGCACCAGACACTATCGGCCCTGATGTATGTACCGGCTGCTGTTCGCAAATGATTTCTGGCACGATTTCGGAAGTCGCTCATATGTATCCGGCCTGTTGATCGACACGCGGGTCGTGGCCTTGTTGGGGTTACGCACGCGCCATGATCTAATTAGCGGAAAGGTCAATAATGACCGTCAGGGCCGTCAGATTCTGGGGGCGTAATTGTTCCGTTCCATGCTTTCGATCTGTCGCGAACTCCTCTGGGCGCGCCGGCTCAGATGCCGGCGGCAACCTCGTCTCGTGGTGCGTCAAACGCGGTTCTGTGTCTCAGGATGCTCCAGGCCATGCCTGCCAGCTTGTTGGCCAGCGCCACCGCCAGCTTGTTTCTGTTCATTCTTTCCGATGCCCGGCTCAACCAATCGCCAAAGCTGAAGCCAGCCCATCGATTGGCGCGCATCAGGATGACCTTCGCGGCCTGAACGAAGAGCATTCTCAGGTATCGGCTGCCACGTTTGGAAATGCGGCCGAGCACCGTTCGTCCGCCGGTGCTGTATTGTCTGGGAACCAGGCCGACCCATGCGGCGAAATCCCGTCCGCGCCCGAATGCCTCTCCCGTGCCAATCGCCGCAACCATGGCCGTCGAGATCATCGGTCCAATACCGGGAATGGTCATGACGTTGACGCAGTTCTCCTCGGTCCGACTGATCTGTTCGATCTCCTTCGAGACGGTTTCGATCCGATCGTCCAACCAGAGCCAATCGCCATACAGGCCGATCAGGATGGTCCGCATGCGCGGCGATATCTCGTCTTTGCGTTCCTCGAGGATCACCTCGAAGGAGTTCTCCAAAGCCCGAAGCCCTTTGCGCACCGTGATCCCCTGTTCGATCAGGAAGGCCCGGATCTGGTTGATGGTCGCGGTCCGGCGCGACACCAGACGCGAGCGCACCCGATGAAGGGCCTGCAGGTCGAGCTGGTCCTGGCTCTTCTCCGGCACGATTGGCAGGTTCGGGCGCAGCGCCGCCTCCGCGATGGCCTCGGCATCATTGTAGTCGTTCTTCTGCCCCTTGATGAACGGCTTCACGTAGATCGCGGGGATGATGCGCGGCTCAAAACCAAGCTCGCGCAGGGTTCGACTGACGAAATGCGCGCTCAGGCAGGCTTCCATCCCGACGATGCATCGCGGCAACTTCTCGAATGTCGCGACGAGGGCCAACCGCTTGATCTGTTTGCGCAACACCAATTGACCATGTCGGTCAAACCCGACGAGATGAAACGTATCTTTGCCGATGTCGATCCCGATGGACATCAGCTGATCGAAGGTCTTCTTCTCCATGCTACTTCTCCAACTTGCAGACATAGGCAAAGCCTAACCTGCTGGGTGAAGCAGCCGGTACATCCCATTAGCGGACGTTCGCATGGGGACGATTTGGGTCCGTTTTCGGCTAATTAAGATCGCGACCACTTTCAGTCCAAAGTGTTGGAATACAGGTCGAGAGTTTTGGAGATCTGTGAAAACCGCACCGTGGCGTTACGCCAGCTGACGCTTCCAAAGAAACCGGGGCCGGGCGCTTCGTTACGGCGTTCGCAAATGTGAACTCGGTCAGGATCGTGTGGGCCTGACCACTCCGTAGTCGCCGCATAGGTCCGCGAGGACTGCGTGCAGGAGGGCGATGATTTCAGCGCGCGGCGCCGCCGTCCTTTCGACGATGCCGATCTGGCGAGTCACCTGCGGAACGCCGAAGGCCAGGCGCATGATGTTCAGATCCTCGGGGTCCTGCAGAGCAACATGCGGCACAACCGAGATGCCCAGACCTTGCCGCACGCCCGTGACGATCGATCCGATGGTGTCGATTTCGGCCACGTCATTGGTGACGACGCCAAGACGGGACAACTCTGTATCGATCAGGTTCGCCAGCGGCACGGCGCTTCGGAAACGGATGTAGGGCCGGGTGTTCAACAGTTCGATCGGGTCGCTCGCTTCCATGCCACGTGGCACGATCAGCCATAGCGGTTCACGAAGGAAGGGGCTCCAGCGCAAGGTGTTGGGAATCCCGAGGTGTTCCGCGACGATAGCGGCGTCGAGCCGTCCGCCGGCCACGTCCGCGATCAGGGTTGAGGAAAGGGATACTCGCAAACTTGGTTTCAGGTCCGGATAGCGCCCGCGCATCTGCACCATGGCGCGTGGCAGCAGGTTCAGCGCACTCGAGCGGACCGATCCCAGCATCAGCGTCCCGGCGATCTGGTCGCCGCGCAGACTGGCCTTGGCGTCCTCGGCGCGGCGCAGGATATCCTCGGCCATTTCAATGACCTGGAGGCCATCAGGCGTGATCCGGGGCGGTCGCTTGGTGCGGTCGAAGATGGTCACGCGCAGTTCATCTTCCAGAGCGTGAACCTGCTGGCTGACGGCCGAAGGTGTCAGGCCGACAAGGTCTGCCGCCTGCGCGAAGGTGCCGTGCGATTGAATGGCCAAAAGGGTCTTGAGTTGCCGGGTGTCCATGATTTGATCCAGTTTTTCTAAATATAATAACCAGAATTACGCGCTTTTGTGAAGTCATTCTTGGCGTTACGGTATCCACCCAAGGAGGACACCCATAGCCGGTTCGGGAGACCGCTGTGGGCCAATTGAAAAACAGAGACACGAAATGGCGCGCCCCGATGCTTCGGGACGCTATGGAGACATGTGCGATGAGCAAGACAATCCTGGTAACGGGACCCGACCTTGATCCGTCCGCCGCCCAGCTGGTGGCGGACCGCGGTTACCAGACGGTGCATACCCCGCCCTATGCCGACAGCGCGGTGATTTCCGACTATCTCCAGCAGACTGGCGCCGAGGGGATCGTATCGCGCATGGGCCGCCTGGACGCCGCCGTCATGGACGCGGCGCCGCAGCTCAAGGTGATTTCGAAGCACGGTGTCGGGGTCGATAACATCGACATCCAAGCCGCTGCCGAACGGGGTATCCCGGTGTTGGTTGCGACCGGTGCCAACGCCGTCTCCGTGGCGGAGCACGCCATCGCGCTGCTGCTGGCGGCGGTCAAGCGTATCCTGCCGCTGGATGCTGGCCTGCGCGCCGGGCGGTGGGAAAAGCCGGGCTTTTCCGGGCACGAGATTGCCGAATCGACCATGGGCCTGATGGGCATGGGGGCGATTGCACAGGCGACCGGCCGCATGGCCAAGGGGCTGGGGCTGCACCTGCTGGGCTATGATCCATATGCGCCCGACAGCGCCTTTGAAGAGCTGGGCGTCACGCGCTGCGAGACGGTCGAGGACCTCTTGGCCGGGTCCGACATCCTGTCGCTGCATTGCCCGCTGACCGAACAGACACGCGGCCTTCTGAACGCCGAAAGCATCGCGCAGATGCCCAAGGGGGCCTACGTGATCAACACCGCCCGTGGCGGGCTGATCGACGAGGCGGCGCTGGTCGCCGCGATCCAGAGTGGGCACCTGGCGGGCGCCGGGCTCGACACCTTCGCGTCCGAGCCGCCCGCTGCCGACCATCCGTTCTTTGCCGTGCCGGAAATCGTGCTGACCCCGCACATCGGGGGCGTCACCCGCCAGGCGGGCGCCCGGGTCGGCGTCGATGCCGTACGCGGGATCTTCCAGATCCTCGACGGGCAGCCCGTCGCTCCCGAACGCATCATCAATCGCAAATTGCTGGCCGCCGCGCAGGCGGAGCCGGCCAAGATGGAGAAATAACCATGACAACGGGCTTCCGTATCCTCAAACGCGACCGTGTCGCCGCCCCTGAGCTTGTCGCAGAGTTCGCCAAGCTGCCCGTCGCCAACGTGTCCGACAGCATGTCGCGCATGACCGCCGCCGGGTCGCGTCTGCGTCCGATGCACACCTCCGGCGGCATGGCGGGCGTTGCTCTGACGGTCAAGGCGCGCCCCGGCGACAACCTGATGCTGCACGCGGCCATCGACCGGGCCGTGCCCGGCGACGTGATCGTCGTCGATGCGGGCGGCGCGCTGGACAACGCGCTGATGGGCGAGCTGATGCTGGCCTATGCGATCAAGAAGGGTGTTGTCGGCTTTGTCATCGACGGCGCGATCCGCGATCTGGACAATTTCCGCGAAACCAACCTGCCCACCTGGGCGGCGGGCGTCACCCATCGCGGCCCCTACAAGGACGGCCCCGGAGAGGTGAACGTGCCCATCGCCATCGACGGCATGGTAATCCACCCCGGCGACATCGTCATCGGCGACAGCGACGGTGTGCTGTGCGTGCCGATCGACGGGGCCGAGACGATCCTCAAAGCCACTCAGGACAAGTCTGCGAAAGAAATCAAACAAATGGCAGACATCGAAGCCGGCACAAACGACCGGACCTGGGTCGACCGCGCGCTCAAGGAACGCGGCTGCGCCCTGCTCGACGACTGAAACAACCGCATGAAACGGAGGAGTAACATGCTCAACATCTTCAAGAAAACCGCCATCGCAGGCGCGATGATCCTGTCCGCAGGGGCGGCGCTGGCCGAATATCCCGAAAAGCCCATCGAGGTGATCGTCGGGTATTCGGCCGGCGGCGGCACCGATGTCATGGCGCGTACCGCTGCGCCCTTCATCGAGAAATACCTTGGCGACGGCGCAAGCCTTGTCGTGAAGAACATGCCCGGCGCCTCGGGCCAGATCGGCGTGACCGAAGCGGCCAATGCGGACCCTGACGGCTACACGCTTGGCACCTTTAACCTGCCAGGCATGATGGCGCGCACCATCGACCGCGAGGCAGGCTACGACCGCGACAGCTTTACCTATCTCGCCAACGTGGTGAACGATCCCAACGTCATCGTGACCTCCAAGGCGAGTGGTCTCGACACGCTGGACAAGCTTCTGGAAGAGGCCAAGGCCAATCCCCTCGCGATCACCGTCGGCATGTCGAGCCTCGGCGGCGATGACCATTTCGCGCTCATCAAGCTGGAGCAGGCCACCGGGACCGAGTTCACCATTGTGCCGTTCAAGGGTTCCGCCCCGGCACGCACCGCGCTGCTCGGCGGCCATGTCGCCATGGGCATCCTGAACATCTCGGAAGTGGCCGAATTCCAGGACCAGTTGAACGTGCTGGGCGTTGCCACCAAAGAGCGGTCGCCCTTTGCCCCCGACCTGCCGACCTTCAAGGAGCAGGGGCTCGACCTGGTGAATGGCTCCATGCGCGGCTTCATCGCGCCCGCCGGTCTGCCCGAGGACGTGCAGGCCAAGCTGATCGACGCCTTCTCGCAGCTCTCCGGCGATCAGGAATTCCTCGACGCCATGGCCGCGACCGCGAACCCGGTCGAAGTCGTGACCGGCGAGGAGTTCAAGCAGCTGACCTCGGATCTCTACGACCTCGCCAACGGCGTGTGGCAGACCTCTCCGTGGAACTGAGGCCACGTGCGTGAGGGGGGAGTCCTCCCTCACGCTGCCCAGTCCCTGAGGGCGTCGCCCTCAGCCATCTCATCCCTCATACCGAAGGCAATTCCATGCCCGAGAGCCGTAATTCCCGCCTGACAAGGCCCGAGACCCTGACTGCGATCGGCATCTTCGTGGTCGCCGCCGGGTTCCTCTTC
Source organism: Salipiger sp. HF18 (assembly GCF_011806505.1). NCBI lineage: Bacteria > Pseudomonadati > Pseudomonadota > Alphaproteobacteria > Rhodobacterales > Roseobacteraceae > Salipiger > Salipiger sp. HF18. Next base: position 5,938 of record NZ_JAATOS010000011.1, read on the forward strand.
CCAACCTATGACTTGCGCGCGATCTCCGCGCTGCTGCCTGCCGCCATGCTGATCGGCCTGCTCGTGCTGTCGGTGTTCCTGTTGCTCGCCGATCAACGCAAGGCCAGCGCGGGCGAAGACGCCGCGCCCATGACCAAGGCACCCAAGCGGGTGATCGGGGCCTTCCTGATGATCGTCAGCTACGCGCTAGCCTGCGATTTCGTCGGCTTCTACATCAGCACCGCCGTGACGATCCCGCTGGTCGCGTGGACCTTCGGCTATCGCAGCCCTGTTGGCCTCTTGATCGCGACCGTGATCGTCGTCGGCACGATCTGGGCGATCTTTGATTTCGGGATGTCGCAGGACTTCCCCACCGGCCGTCTCTGGGGGCGCTGAACCATGTATTCCGATCTTCTCCATGCCCTGCCGGATGTCTTTGCCTGGACGAACTTTGCCGCCGTCGTGATCGGCGTGATCGCGGGCATCGTCGTCGGCGCCATGCCGGGCCTGTCGGCCACCATGGCGATCTCGGTGCTCGTGCCCTTCACCTTCGGGCTTGAACCGCTTGTCGCGCTTGGCCTGATGGCGGGCATCTACAACGGCGCGATGTATGGCGGCGCCATTCCCGCCGTGCTGCTGCGCATCCCCGGCACGCCTGCTGCCGTCGCCACCACGTTCGACGGCTATCCGATGGCGCAGAAGGGCGAGGGCGGTTTCGCGCTGCAAGTCGCGGTCGTCTCTTCGTCCATCGGCGGCATTGCCTCGGCCTTTGCGCTGATGCTGCTGGCGCCGCCGCTCAGCAAGGTGACGCTGCTGTTCGGCCCGTCCGAAGTGTTCTGGGTCGCGGTCTTCGGCCTTGCCTCGATCATCTTCCTGCTGGGCGGCAACCCGGTCAAAGGTCTGATCTCGGCCTGTTTCGGGGTCTTCGTGTCGGTGATCGGCTCGGACCCGATCTATGGCAACGACCGCTTTACCTTTGGCCAGCTCGAAATGCTCGACGGCATCAACATCGTGATCCTGCTGGTCGGCCTCTATGCGCTGCCGCCGGTGATCGACCTGCTGGAAACGCCGCTCAAGACCGATGGCGTCAACAGCTCCAAGCTTGGAACCCAGTCGCTCTGGAAGGCGCTGCCGCGCATGAAATCCTACTGGAAGACCTGGCTGCGCGGGTCCTTGCTGGGCATCTGGATCGGCATCCTGCCCGGCGCGGGCGGCTCCATGGCGGCCTTCATGTCCTATAATGAGGCGCGCCGCACCTCGAAGCACCCGGAGACCTGGGGCGAGGGCGAACCCGAGGGTGTGGCCGCCGCCGAGGTCGCCAACAACGCCGACACCGCATCGGCGCTGATCCCCGCGCTGACGCTGGGCATCCCGGGCACCGCCGTGGCTGCGGTCATGCTGGGCGGCCTGCTGGTGCACGGCCTGCAACCGGGGCCGATGCTGTTCCGCGACAACCCGGACGTCGTCTTCGGCTTCATGTGGCAGTTCCTGTTCGGCGCGATCCTTCTGGTTCTGCTGGGCGGCTCGCTGGCGACCAACTCCTTCGCCCGCCTGTTGAACCTGCCGCGTCCGCTTCTGGGGTCGGTGATCATCGTGCTCATGCTGATCGGCGTCTATTCGATCCATGGCCGCATGTTCGACGTCTACCTGATGCTCGGCTTCGGCGCGATCGGTTGGGTGATGGACTGCCCCCCGTCGTGCTGGGCCTGATCCTTGGCGGTTTCGCCGAAGAGAACCTGCGCCTTGCCCTGCGGATTGGACGCGGCGACCCGATGGTGCTGTTCCAGAACTGGACCAGTCTGATCCTCGTGGCGCTGACCGTCGCCGTGGTCGTCGGCCCGACGCTGAAAAAGCGCTTCATCGACAGCCGCAAGAAAGCATGACCGCGAGCCCGCATCATAAGGTCCGCGAGGATTGGCTGGCCCTGGGGCAGGAGGAGACTCTTGCCCCGGAGCAGCCGATCTTCGACTGCCATCACCATCTTTGGGACCGGCCCGAAGGGCGCTACCGGGCCAAGGAGCTGATGGCTGATGTGGGCTCGGGCCATGATGTGCGGGCGAGCCTTTATGTTCAATGCCGCACCGGCTATCGCGATCACGGCCCCGAAAGCCTGCGCCCGGTGGGCGAGGTCGAAACCGTGCTGGACTGGATGCGCGGGCAGGATCGGTTCCCGGCGGGCATCGTCGCCATGGCTGACCTGCAACTGGGCGACGACGTGCGCCCGGTGCTCGACGCGCTGACCGAGGCGGGGCGGGGCCGGATGACCGGCATCCGCAACACCACCGCTTGGCACGCAGATCCGGCGGTGCGCTCCAATCCCAACCCGCCCCCCGGGGGCCTGTTGCAGACCAGCGCTTTCATAGACGGCGCACGTGCGCTGGCCGCCCATGGCCTGACGCTCGACGTCTGGGCCTACCAGACGCAACTGGACGAGGTCCGCGCCTTGGCCGAGGCCGTGCCGGAGCTGACCGTCGTCGTCGACCACTGCGGCGGCCCGCTTGGCGTTGGCCCGCATGATCGCTTCGACACACAGAATTTCCGCGCCTGGCGCGACGCGCTGGCTCTTGTTGCCGCGCTGCCCAACACGCGCATCAAGATCGGCGGCTTCGGCCTTGGCGTCTTTGGCTGGCGCTACGCCGACGCGGCGCTGCCGCCGCGCTCACACACGCTGGCCGAGGACTGGCGCCCTTGGGTGGAAACCTGCCTCGACCTCTTCGGGCCGAACCGCGCCATGTTCGAAAGCAACTTCCCCGTGGACAAGGGGCAGGTGAGCTACCGGACGCTGTGGAACGCGTTCAAACGCCTTGCCGCACCGCTGAGCGCGGGCGAGCGCGATGACCTGTTCTGGCGCAGCGCCGCGCGCGCCTACGGCATCGACGCACAGCTATTCAAACATGACACTGGGAGGATACCGTCATGAAAACATCCCTTACCGCGCTTGCGCTGGCCCTCACGGCCACAGCCGCATTCGCCGAATACCCCGAAAAGCCGGTCGAGGTGGTCGTCGGCTATTCCGCCGGCGGCGGCACCGATGTGATGGCCCGCACTGTGGCGCAATTCCTTGAGCAGGAACTGGGCGATGGTGCATCCGTCGTGGTCAAGAATATGCCCGGCGCCGGTGGCCAGATCGGCTTCACCGAGGTTTCCGAGGCTGCGCCCGACGGCTACACGCTGGGCACCTTCAACCTGCCTGCGGCCCTTGCCCTGACCAAGGACCGCGCGGCGGATTACGACGTGGACAGCTTCACCTATCTTGCGAATTTCGTCGAGGACCCGAACACGATTACCGTCGCGGCCACGTCGCCATTCCAGACCCTGGACGAACTGATCGATGCGGCCGAGGCCGACCCCGGCGCGATCACGCTGGGTCTGTCGAGCCTTGGCGGAAACGACCATTTCGCTGCCAACATGATGCAGGACGCAAGCGGCGCTGAGTTCACGCTGGTGCCATTCAAGGGCGCATCGAACGCACGCACCGCGATCATGGGGGGGCATGTGGCCGCCGGAACCATGACGCTGGGCCAGACCTCGAACTTCCCGGACGAGCTGCGCGTGCTGGCAGTGCTGGCCGACGAACGCTCGCCCTTCCGCCCGGATGTGCCAACCGCCAAGGAGCTGGGCTATGACGTGCAGATGTCGTCCCTGCGCGGCATCGTCGCTCCCGCAGGGCTGGACGACGCGACGACCGATCAGCTGCGCGCTGCGCTGAGCGCCGTCAACGAAAACCCCGACTTCCAGGAGATGATGGCCGAACAGGGCAATCCGATCGCCTTCATGGTTGGGGACGAATTCGCCGCCACGTCCGCCAAACAGGACGGCATCGCCACTCAGATCTGGGCCGAAACCCCTTGGAAATAATCCAAAGGCCGGGCCGGGTGGCCCGGCTGTCCACTCACTACTGGAGGAGATACCATGACTATTAAGACACTCGGTGCAGCCGCGCTGATCGCCGCGTCCGCCACCGTCGCACATGCCGACGACTGGACCGCCTACACTTATTCGTCCGTCTCGACGACGTCTGCCGTCAAGGGCATGCAGCGCATTGTCGACCGCGTCGCGGAAGACACCGACCTGACCATCGACCTGCACCTTGGCAAGACCTTGCAGATCGCGTCCGCAGACATCACGCAGGCCGTGGGCGATGGCATCATCGACATGGCGGCGGATTTCTTTTTCTCGGGCAGCGTGCCGATCGCGCGGGTGCTGAACCTGCCGATGCTGATCGAGAACGACGAGGAATGGGCCAAGGCCTACGAGGCGATGGAACCGACGCTGGTCGATGCCTTCGCACAGCAGGGTGTCGTGCTGCTGGGCGGCTACCGCTACCCGGAACAGACGATCTTCACCACGTTCGAGATCAGCTCGCTGGCAGACCTCGAAGGTCACAAGATCCGCGTGACCTCGCCCGAGCAGGGCAAGTTCGTAGAAATGTTCGGCGGCGCGCCGATCACCCTGTCGGGTTCCGAAGTGCCGACCTCGCTGGAACGCGGCGTCATCGAGGGCGTGCTGACCGCCTCTGCCGGCGGGGCGAAGAACTGGCACGAGTTCCTGCCCTACAACTACCGCTTCGCGGTCAACTACGGCAACTCGATGATCATCGCCAACGAGGACAGCTTTGACGCGCTGTCTGAGGACACCCAGACCAAGCTGCGCGAGATCGTCGCCGAAGAAGGCCCCGCGACCACCGCGGCCTTCCTTGAAGATGAGGAAGCGCAGAAGGCCTCGCAATCCGAGGCGGGCATGACGCTGGTGGACGCGGCCGAAGGCGACGCCGAGATGGCGGGCGAAAAGCTGGCGCCGTACTGGGAAAGCTGGGCCGAGGAGAACGGGCCGGAGTATGTCGAAGCCCTCGCCACCGTGCGCGAAGCCATCGGTAAGTAAGATGCAGACGCAAAGCAGAACGGGGCCGGCATCGGCCGGCCCCATTTTCGACGTTGCCGCGTGGATCACGGGCGCGGCAACCGGCTTGGTCCTCGCGGCGCTGGTCTCGCTGGTCTGCCTCGAGGCGCTGCTGCGCGGCGGCTTCAACTACTCGCTGGGCTTTGCCGAGGAACTGACGGGCTACGGCGTCGTCTTCATGACCTTCTTCGGCGCGGCCCTCGCGCTGCGGGGCCATGCGATGTTCCAGGTGCATTTCCTGCTGGACACCTGGCCCGAGGGCACGCGCCGCTGGCTGATCCGCGCCTTCGTGCTGATCGCGCTGGTGATCTGCGTGATCCTTGCGTGGAAGACCAAGGACCTGACGCTGTCGTCCTTTTCGCGCGGCAAGTTCGCCCCGACCGTCCTCCGCACCCCGCTGTGGATTCCGCAGATCATGCTGCCTGCGGGTTTTTCCGTACTGGCGTTTTTCCTGGTCGAGCAGCTGCTGCTGACCTTCCGCAAATCCGAGGAAACCTGACATGGAAGCGATCCTCGCCTTCGGCCTGCTGATCGGCCTGATCCTTGGCGGCATGTGGGTGCAATTCGCCGTGGCGGGCGCGGGCCTGACCTATATCTGGCTGCTCAAGGGCTTTGGTGGCTGGAAGGCGCTTGGCCTTGTCAGCTGGGGCGCGGCCAACAGCTTCACCCTCGCCGCCATTCCGCTGTTCGTGCTGATGGCCGAGATCCTGCTGGGCTCAGGCCTGTCGACGCGGCTTTACAATGGCGTCGCGCCGTTCATGCGGCGGCTGCCGGGGGGCCTGTTGCACACCAACATCGCGGGCAGCGGCATCTTCGCGGCGATCTCTGGCGGCTCTGCCCCCACCGCCGCTGCGATGTCCACCGTCGCCCTGCCGGAACTGTCCGCGCGCGGCTACAACAAGCGCCTCGTCGCCGGATCGCTCGCTGCAGGCGGCACGCTGGGGATCCTGATCCCGCCGTCGATCACCATGATCATCTACGCCACCTTCACCGAAACCTCGATCGCGCGCCTGTTTGCCGCCGGTCTGGTGCCGGGGATCGTGCTGGCGCTGTGCTACATGGGCTTCATCATGGCGCGTGTGCTGATCAACCCCTCTCTGGCCCCGAAGAATGACACCAAGGCCAGCGCCGGCGATCTGGGCCGCGCGCTTCTGGACATCGTGCCGTTCCTGATGCTGATCGTCATCGTCCTCGGCAGCATCTACGGCGGGTTCGCCACCCCCACCCCGGCCGGGGCCGTGGGCACCGTCGGCGCCATCCTGATTGCCGCGCTCTATCGCAAGCTCAGCTGGCGGTTGCTCAAGGACGCGCTGTCGCGCACCGCGTCGATGAGCGGCAACATCCTGTTCATCGTCTTCACCTCGATGATCTTTGCCTATGCAACCGCGCTGTCGGGCATCGGTGAGGACCTTGTCGGAATGCTGGAAGAGGCCAATGTCTCGCGCTTGACCTTCCTGCTGATCATAATGGTGGTCTTTGCCATCCTGGGCTGCTTCATGGAAGGGCTGGGCATGATCGCGATCATCGTGCCGGTGATCTTCCCGGCGCTGATGGCCATGGACGTGAACCCGATCTGGTTCGGCGTCTTCGTGGTGATCCTTGTGGAACTGGGCCAGCTCACCCCGCCGCTGGGCGTGATCCTGTTCGTCGTCGCCTCCTCGTCGAACGAGGTGAAGGTCGAGGATGTGATCATGGGCACCTTGCCCTTCTTCCTCATCATCGTCGCGTTCATGCTGCTTTTGATCGGCGTGCCCGACATCGCGCTGTTCCTGCCGGAGTTCACGTTCGGATGACGCACACCTATCCTTTCCCCGAGCCGGTCGTCATCGACGCCGAGGTCTTCACCGAACTGCCCGCTGCGCTGCGTCGCACCGGCCAGCCGTCCTACTGGGCGGAAAAGAACCGGCGCGGTGCCCCCGCGGACAGCTTTCTCGAGGGGCCGTCGTTCGATGCGCAGGGCAACCTGTACTTTGTCGATATCCCTTTCGGCCGGGTCTTCCGCGCCGATGCGGAGGGCGGGATCAGCCAGATCGCCGAATACGACGGCCAGCCCAACGGGTTGAAGATCCACCGCGACGGGCGGATCTTTCTGGCGGATTACCAGAACGGCATAATGCTGCTGGATCCGGAAACCGGGGCTGTGACCAAGGCGCTTGGCGATGCCGACACTGAAAGCTTCAAAGGCTGCAACGATCTGCATTTCGGGCGTGACGGGGCGCTCTATTTCACTGACCAAGGCCAGACCGGACTGCAGGACCCCACGGGTCGGGTCTGGAAGTGGCAACCCGAAACGGGCGCGCTGGCCTGCCTGATCGACAAGGTGCCCAGCCCCAATGGGCTGGTGCTGGATCTGGCCGAACACGTGCTCTTTCTTGCGGTGACGCGGGCCAATGCGGTCTGGCGGCTGCCGATGTCGCCCTCGGGGCGGGTCAACAAGGCCGGTCTGTTCATCCAGTTTTCGGGCGGGCGTGCCGGGCCGGACGGGCTAGCGTTGACGTCTGACGGCGGCGTCGTGGTCTGCCAGACCGGTATGGGCCTCGTCTGGGTGCATGATGTGCTGGGCCGGCCCATCGCTGTGGTACGCAGCCCGCGCGGTCTGGGGACCACCAACTGCGCCTTTGGCGGGCCGGAGGGGCGGACCCTCTTCATCACTGAAAGCGACAGTGGCAGCATCCTGAAAGCAGAGTTCCCGGAAAGCCTCGGTATCGCGGGCGCGCCGATGTTCTCGGGAGCGCTCTAGACCGGGTGCAGGATTTCGGGGCTGATCTCTGAAAGGCCCCGGAGACCCAGAAGGCCGAGATTGCGATGCACCTCGGTCTTCAGGATGTCCGCGGCGCGCTCGGCCATTGGCTGACCGCCCAGCGTCGCCGCATAGAGAAACGGCCGCCCCACCAGCACCATGTCCGCGCCAAGCGCCAGCGCCTTGATCACATCGGTGCCGCGCCGGATGCCGCCGTCGATCAGCAGCCCCATGTCGCCCGCCTGTGCCCGCGCCTCTGGCAGGATGCGCAACGGCGAGATGGCGTGATCCAGTTGTCGACCGCCGTGGTTCGACAGGACCACCGCATCACAGCCAAGCGCGCGGGCCTTCGCGACGTCGGCGGGCGCGATCACGCCTTTCAGCACCAGCTTGCCGGGCCAGAGGTCGCGCATCAGCGCGAGGTGATCCCAATTCAGGTGATCCTTGCGCCCGAAATCCCGCGCCGCCTGTTTCGAGATGATCGGCGCACCGCGCACGGCATCGGAATTCTCGAAATGCGGCATGCCCCGCATCAGCGTGGGCAGGAAGGTGCCCAGCACCCAGCGCGGCTTGATGGCGAAGTCCCAGATCAGCCGTGGCCTGACCCTGAGCGGTGTGGAAAAGCCCGCGCGCATGTTGTTCTCGCGGTTGGCCACGACAGCGGTATCAGCGGTCAGCACCAGCGTGCCGAAACCCGCCGTCCGCACGCGGGCGATCAGGGCGCGGATGCGGTCCTCCTCGCCGGGTAGATAGGCCTGGAACCATGCTTTCGGGTTGGCCGTCACCACATCCTCCATGCGCGTGAGGGACGAGCCGGAGAGCACGAAGGGCAGGCCGGCCGCCGCCGCGGCGCGGGCAAGGGCCACGTCCCCGTCGCGGGCCATCAGCGCCGAAAGGCCCATCGGTGCGACGCCGAAGGGCGCCGCGTAGCTCTCGCCCAGAAGGGTGCAGGCGGTCGAGCGCCCCTCGACCCCACGCAACACGTTCGGCACCAGCCGCCAGGCGTCCAGCGCATCGCGGTTGTCCTGCCTTGCTGCGTTCGTCTCTGCCGCGCCCGAAACGTAGCCGAAAAGCGGGCGCGGCAGACGCCGCCGCGCGGCAGGTTCGAAGTCATCCAGGGTCAGAAACATCAGAACCCGTAGAGCCTTTCAGGGTTGTCCCACATGCACCGCGTAAAGCTATCCTGGCTCAATGCCTCGCGGCACAGTTTTAGCATCGGCGGAATTTCGGGCACCGGCTCGGGGGTCATCACATGCGGCCAGTCGCTGCCCCAGATGATCTGGTCGGGAAAGGCTGCGCCAAGGCGTTCGATCAGCGCGCTCAGGTCGCCGTAGTGCCCGATATCGGTGCTGACCCGCGTGGGCGACAGCTTGGTCCAGACCCGCCCCGTCTCAAGCAAGCGGAACAGGGGGGAAGGTGCGGCAGGATCGATATGGCCCATATGGTCCAGAACCAGCCGCAGCCCCTCTGGCAGATCGGCAACCATATCGGCAAGCCGGTCAAAGCTGCGCGGCTCGGTGTTCAGCTCGATATGCCAGCCGACCTCGGCCACGCGTTTCGCAAGTTCTGGAAGCTGATCAAGCGCGCTGTCCCCAAGCCTTGCACGGTCCTGAACCCGGGTCGCGCGGATGCCGGCGGCATGCAGCGCTTGCAGGTCGGCATCGGCGTCGATCATCGCAACGCCGCGCAGCGCGACGGGTCCCTTGGTGCCCAGAACCTCCACCAACCGGCTGTTGTCCGTCCCATCGACCGAGGCCTGCACCACAACCGCGCGGCGCACGCCAAGCGGCGCGGCCTCGTCCATGTAGTCGCGGATGTCGCGCGCGGGCGGGACATAGGCGCCGGTCTGCGGGGCCTCGGTCTTGGCAAAGGAGTGGATGTGGCAATCGGTGATCATATGCGGGGCTTTCTCAGGCTGAAGAACAGGCTGATCGCCAGCGACAGCACGGTCAATGCCACAAGCCCGATGGTGATGGGCGAGCCCACAAGGATGCCATAGCCGCCGCCCGAGGTCAGAAGGGCCTGCCGCAGGCTTTGTTCGAACGGCGCGCCGAGGATCAGCCCGATCAGCAGCGGCGGCAGGGGGAAGCCCGCGCGTCGGAACAGGAAGCCCAGCACGCCCGCACCCAGCATCACCCAGACGTCAAACAGGCTGTTGTTCACCGAAAACGCGCCGAAGATGGCGAGGATCGTGATCGCGGGCAGCAGGTGGCGCGGCTGGATGCGGGTGACGTGGATCGCCACACGGAAGAACAGCAGGCCAAGGATCACCGTCGGGATGGACGACAGCAAAAGCGCCTCGAAGATCGCGTAGACCTCCAGCCCGTGATCGCGGAACAGGAACGGCCCCGGTGCCAGCCCGTGCAGCATGAAGGCGCCAAGGATCACCGCCGTCACCGCATCGCCGGGGATCCCCAGTGCCAGCGTCGGCACCAGCGCGCCGCCGGTGACGGCGTTGTTGGCGGCCTCGGGGGCGGCGACACCTTCGGGCGCGCCCCTGCCGAACTGGTCCGGATCGGCAGAGCGCGAGCGGGCGAGGCTGTAGCTCATGAAGGCGGGTACGGTGGAGCCGATCCCCGGCAGGATGCCGACAAAGGTGCCGATGAGCGAGGACAAGAACAGCGTCATCCGCATCCGCCACAGCTCGATGAAACGCACGGCAGAGCTTTTCAGTGGCGGCACCTCGACATCGCCCACGAGCGGTTCACGGTCGAACGCCTGCAACAGCACATCGGACATGGCGAAGAGGCCGATCAGGACGGGGATCAGCTGGAACCCGTTTTCAAAGGCGAAGGATCCGAAGGTAAAGCGCGGCGTGCCGCTGATCGGATCGAGGCCGACGATACCGGCGCAGGCCCCCACGAGAACCATGATCAGCGCGTCGAGCTTCGATCCACCACCGAACAGCACGATGACCAGCAAGGCGAACAGCATCAGCATCGCCATCTCGGCCGGGCCGAAATCCAGTGCGAAGCGCGCCAACGGCTCGGCCAGAGCCATCAGGACAAGGCAGCTGAAGATGTTGCCAATGACACTGGCATAGAGGGCAAAGCGCAGCGCCCGTCCGCCCTCGCCACGGCGTGCCATGGCGAACCCGTCGATGGCCGTTGCCGCCGACGAAGGCGTGCCCGGCACGTTCAGCAAAACCGCCGAGATCGACCCGCCGAAGATCGCGCCCTGGTAGACACCAAGCAGCAGGATGATTGCCGGGATCGGCTGCATCGAGAAGGTGACCGGGATCAGCAGCGCGATGGCCATGGTTGGCCCGAGGCCGGGGATCGCCCCGATGATGATCCCCGAGACGATTCCGACAAGCGCGGCGACCAGTACCCAGAGGTTCAGAAGTTCGAGAAAGGCATCGACAAGCACGGCTTGCGCTCCTTTGAAGTCTGGAATGAATAGGCAGGCTCAGGGCAGGGGGATGCTGAGCCCATGCCGTCCGCCAAAGGTCACGACGGCTGCCACGATCAGCGGCAGAACCAGCAAGATGGGACGGCGTTCACCCAGCATGAGGGCCACGACGATACCGGCACCGGCGGCCCCGAAGAAGAACCCGACCTGCGGCATCGCCCATAGCGCCGCTGCGCTGCTTGCGGTGACGGCCAGGACACGGCCGAGCCGGACGGGGTTGCCAAGCGGGAAATCCTCGGAGCGCAGGCTCAGGACAAGGCGGAGCGCCACGACCGCCGCAAGCAGCCATAGGGCAAGGCGGGGAAAGCTCCGCGCGTCAGGTCCGGAGGCGCCGAAGCCGAACACCTGGATCTGGCTGTCGAGACTGTAAAGCCCCCAGGCCGCTGCCGCCAGCAACAGCCCGGCGGTCAGCGTCCGGAAGCCGGGGCGGGCGACCCCGCCCCCGTGGCCGTTGGTGCTCAATTTCCGAGATCCTTGGCGATCTCGCGGTAGGCGGCGAGGTTCTCCTCGATCGTCGCCGCGAGATCTTCGCCAGACATGATCCGCACCGGTTGGCTGAGACCGGTCATGAAGGTCTTGAATTCGTCCGACGAGGCCACCTCGGTGAAGGCGGATTCAAGCTTGGCGATGATCGCGGGATCGGTGCCGGCGGGGGCCATGATGCCGACGATCGACGGGAATTCCGCGGCCAGCCCCGCCTCTTTCAGCGTCGGGGCGTCGGGGAAGTCCGGGTCGTTGGTGCCGTCGAGCACGCCCAGAAGGCGCAGCTGGCCGTCCTGCACGAGGTCGCGATAGGCCGGGACCAGCGCCGCGTCCACGTGGCCGCCCAGCACCGCCGCCGTCGCCTTCGAGGCGCCGTCGAAGGGCACGTGCTGCAGCATCGCGCCGGTGTCCTTGGCAACCGAGGCGAAGGCCAGGTGCGCGCCGCCCATGGCGCCCGCGGTGCCATAGGTCACGGCGCCGGATTTGGCGCCTTCGATCAGAGCGTCGAGCGAGTCATACGGGCTGTCCGCCGGAACCACGACCCCGTGGAACGGGCCGGAATAGTTCAGGATCGGGATGAAGTCGGCCAGCGTGTCATAGCCCACATCGCGCAGCGCCGGTGTGACGAAGGACGGCGACGAGGTCGTCGCGATCAACGTGTAGCCATCGGGCTCGGCCGACGCGACGGAGCGCATCGCATTGGTCCCGCTGGCGCCCGGCTGGTTTTCCACGACGATGGGTTGGCCGAGGATTTTCTCGGCCATTGTCGCCATCTGGCGCGCCGAAATATCGGTGGTGCCACCCGCCCCATAGGGCACGACAAGGGTGATCGGACGGGTCGGGTAATCCTGCTGCGCGACGGCGGCAAGCGGCGTGATCGCCAACCCGGCCAAAAGGGCCAGGGACGAACGGCGTGTGTATCTCATGGTATCCTCCCAAGGATCGAAAGTGCTGGCCGATGGCCGCGGCAGTCGGCTGAAAACCTGTTGACGGTCGTTGCCTGCAGTCCGGCCTCCCACCGGATGCCCGATCATGACCTTTATTATTTTTTACTAAAAGCGCTAAAAATTTAAGCTTAAAAACAGATATTTTTCACCAACCGTTCTGGCTGCGTGATGACGGAAAGGCGGCGACTTATCCTGCTTACACCTCGACTACCCGTCGACAGGTATCGAATTCGGTCCTTGTCAGAGCCACCCTGCGCAGGCCGCGGCCAACTTTGGACTTGGGTTAAGCAGTCGTTCTGAAGGTCGAATTGCCCTGCAAGTCGCGCAGACGGAAACCGCTGAGATCGAGCAATCTTTCATCGGTCTTCGATCACGGCAGAGCACTGGTTTGCGCCGCGATGAAACATGCTCACAAGCGTTTGCAACGCTCCATTGTCTGCGCGCTGCGGCCGTTCGTCCACGTCGCAGCGAAGGTCGGCTTACCTCAAGGCACATCACACCGCTTCCAGCCTGGGCGCGAAAAAGGGGGGCGTGGCCGCCTGATCGGTCGCACCAAGGTCGGCATGAACACCAAGCTGCATGCCATCTGCGACAGCAACGGCCACCCGATCAGTTTCTTTGTCTCCGCTGGCCAAGTCAGATGGAGTGGTTGCCGCCCTCCCTAGACGGCATCGCAATGTGCCAAGGTCGTGGTGTTCAACGCCACGCGCAAAGGAGGACGGCTAGATGAAGAATATGATGATTGGAATCGATCTGGCAAAGGCAGTTTTTCAAGTTCATGGTGCCCTTCGAACGGGGGAGGCCCAGTTCCGCAAGAAGCTGACGCGGAAGCAATTTCCCGCGTTCATGGCGCAGCAAGAGCCCAGCATGGTGACTTTCGAGGCGTGCGGCAGCGCACATTTTTGGGCCCGTGAGATGGACGCTCTTGTGCACGAGGTAAAGCTGATCGCACCGCAATATGTGCGCCCTTTTGTGAAACGGCAGAAAAATGATGCGGCCGATGCTGAGGCGCTTGTCATTGCGGCACGCCAGCCTGAGATGCGTTTCGTGGAACCCAAAACAGTCGAACAGCAGTCTTATGCGGCGGTCTTCCGCGGCCGGGAACGCCTGGTGCATCAGCGGACCGCTGATATGAACGCCTTACGGGCTCTGCTGTATGAGCACGGCTATGTGTTTCCGGTCGGCATGTCCCACCTCAATCGCATGACGGCGCTTGTGCAGGATAAGACCGTCCACTTGCACGCGCTGATCCGGGAAGAGTGCCTGGACCTGCTCGTGCAGTCGCATCGACACGACGCATTTTGTGGCGCAGTCGATTGCAATGTAGAGCCAGCGCCGTCCGGTCTCGAATTTCTTCTGCCGGTCCGGCGGCAGGTGCTCCCAGATGCCAGTCAGCGTCAGCAACGACATGACGTCTAGTTTGTTTTCATCCATCTCGACCCGCTCCATGGGGCGCACGACATCGGGACCGTTGCTGCTCATGGCAAATTTCCTGGCGGCCGCAGATGCGCCAAATCGTTTTGTGCAGACGTAGAATGGGTCTGCCGAGTCCAATCGGCGTTTAACGCTGGAGGCAGAGGGGATCGCGAGCGGCGTTGCCCCCGCGCTGGCTCTGCGCGCGTTCTCTTCGGCGAACAGCGCCCGAGTCTCCTGGATAGACTGGACTTTGGTTGGTTGCTGCGTGTCGGCGTAAATCTCGATGACCTGGTCCATCAGGGCTTCCGCCTTCGGGCACCAGCGTCGGCTCCGATTGCCGGATAGGTGAGTGGCCGGAATGAGCGAAAGTGCAGAGTAGCCTGCAGCCTGATAGGAGCGGACCCACTGCAAGACCGTTCGGCTTCCCGGCAGCTTGCGGGTTTTTATTTCGTTGCCCGGTCGTATCTTGGCAAAGGCCGCTGCGCCTTCGCCAACGAGCCTGGCCGTCACTGATGCGAGCTGCGCTTTGGCCTGCTCATATGCCTGTTGCGTACGTTTGATAAGGCCCGCAGCTTCCAGAGCCAGGAAGGCGTCACAGACGGCTTTCCGCCAAATCACAAGCCGTGCGGTCTTTTCCGACAGCTCGCTGATGACCTGCACAGGTTTGTCGTGACGCGCCTCTTGCGTAGCCCGGTCAAAATATCCTGGAAAATATTTGGTATCTGGGCGACGCATCATCTCGGCGAGTTCTTGGTGAGAAAAAGCCTCTGTGACCCCCGGCTGGCCCACACGCCCATAGATACCGCCGTGCTCGTTGGTCTCAATCGGGTAGATCGCGACACCCGCGGTGATAATCATGTCAGAGGTCGACAAGCGGAAGTGAGGGATCATGCTGCGGCCTCCACTAGAGAGGGGCGCGACCAAGCGAGCGTCCGCGCCGCTTCAGCGGCAGCCTGTCGGTCAATGTGCTGGTCCGTGACGAGCAGCACGCGATCCGCAAATGACTTGGTTGCTGCCGCTGAGACAGCTTCGAGCTCGGCTGCAAAGTTCAGCTTCAGTACACGCGGCATGGGTTTGATGGCCACGGCGATGCGCTCCCCGTCCGTTTTCGAGACCAAGAAATCGAAGACATGTCGCGCGGGGCGGCCGTCAGTGCCGACATAGGATATCGCCGGGGGTTGCTCGCGGATGTGGTGCACGTCGTCGCGCACCAACATCAGGCAGAGGAAGGCGTATTCCAGCGCACTCTCGAAGTGGATGATGCGCGGGCGCTCGAAGCCGGGCAGCAGTGCGACCATCGAGCCACGAAGGCTCCCTTTTGAACGGCGCGCAGGCACCCGGGTCGCGTGGCTCGGCTCCGGCCCGCGGTAGAACAAGGTGTTGTACATGATGATTGGAGCGCACCTCACCTGCGCGCCGACCCATGTGGATCGGAGCAGGCGCGGGGCGACATCCCCCTATGTTTGAGATGAGTTTGACTGCCCTGCCGAGAGACGCCTCGGCAGGTTGACTTTTCGTGAGACTCAGGGGATGAATAAGGGGTCGCGACCAACGACACTTATTCAAAAGGCCTTCCTGTTAGCGCAGGAGGGTCTTTTTATTTCCCGATGTCAGGTGTTGTTTGCCGCGCTGTCCTCCTCTGCTGGGTAACGGTCGGGGAAGAGCTCGGCCGGGGTCTTCTCGACAGCATCGGCAAGGGCCCTCTCGATTTTCAAAGACCTGCGCAGACCTTGGCTGACCAACGTAACCGTCGAACGCAGAACCTCCAGCTCGCGGGCGACTGAGGCGATGGATTTGCCACGTAGACGTAGCTCCATTTTCAGGCGTTCATGAGCTGGGTTCACTGTGTGTGACATCGACGCTGTAACCATGATTGCTGGGACTTCGTGATCCGGAGGGAATCAGCTATCAACGAATCAGTCAAGGATAACTGTTTAGAATCATGTGGTTAAAAAGTATGGCGAAATTTTCACGATGGATGTCGGTAGAATTTCACCGGAGTTTTTAGTCAGAGGAAGGGTCTATGGCCGAAGCAAAACGTCATCTGGAGGTTTGTGGTGACTTCGTCGTCGTCTTTACAGATGGCGAAGGTCATGGTGTCCATCACTCTGAATTAATTGACTTGATGGCACACAGCCGGTCGTTGGCTAAGGTTCGGGAGCGTTTCGCCGCCAGCCGGTCCAATCTGATCGAGACGTTAGAGCATTTCGGCTATGATTTCGACGCGCTGCTCCAATCCCAGTTTCGGGAGGGGTTTCGCGACACGGCCCTGGCGAAGCTACATCGCGTTGATCCGAAATGGATCGCTCGCAAGCGGGAGGCACTGGGCTTCCCGAACGCGCCGGGGCGATCACGTGTGGAGTTCTCACCTGAACAAGTGAGAATAGCATACGATGCCGCTGGCAGCTTCGCCGGGGCCGCAAGGTTGATGGGTATCAATCGGCAGACGTTCAGAAAGTTATACGCCGACGCGACCGAGCAAATGGGGCTGGGGCAAGATGATACCTTGGACCGGACGCTAGAGAATGAACCTTTCGCAAAGGCGCGAGCGGCAACGTGCCGCGCCGGCTCCAAGATTTGTTATTCGGAGGATGAGCTGAAGAAGTTCTTCGACGACGAGTGGGAGGAGAGTTGAACGCTGCATGCAGGGGTCAGAGGAACGCGAGCCTGGCAAACAAACGATCAGAATCCGACAACCGCTTGTGCTATCCAAAGGTAGGACAGCGCAGATAGCTCACGACACTACGCTGAGTTCATTTCTCGAAAGCTGCCGTTCAGGTGGAGCGCAGCGATCGGCCCCATCGAACCCACCTCGACCTAAGCTATTTTGAAACGCATCTATCTGTCGAGCATTCCACGTAGTAGTGGGGTCATCATCGCACCGTCGGGCATGGTTTCACTTCGGTATGGGATATTGAAGTTAATCAACTCGTCGGACACGCGTGAAGCTTCGATGCCAATGCTCTCAGCCATGTCCTCTAAAATGTCACCAAGGGCCTCGAAGACATCCAAACCGTCCCACTTACCAAAGTCACTCCAAAGCCCCTCATGCACCTTAACGAGGCGTTCGAAGAACGGAGAAAACCACTCAAACTCAGCCTCTTGGGTTAAAACGGCAGGATGCGTTTCCGGAGTTTCTCGCGCTGTAACCGCACCCAAGAAGTACGATGCATACTTCAGAAGCTCTCCAATACCTCCATACATTTCTGCTGCAACCTGCCCAACATCTCCGTGCGTCCGGTACGCCTTGATCATCTCGTAAAGTTGACCTCTGGTAGTGCCAAACACCTTGACCAATGTCTCGAGGTAACCGTCTACGGGATCATACCCGATCGAGCCGACGATGCGGCATACTGCGTACTCATCCCACGTTGCCAGAATTACCTGCCAGCGCATGTTGTCTAGGATGTTATTGTATTTTTTCTGTAGAAGAATTTTCGGGAAAGAGCTGTCAAAGGCAGCAGTCACCTCGACATGCGCACACTCGTGAGCAACCAAATGAAGTGATTGTCCAAAGTACTCGGTTTCCTCCCCTGGTTCCTCAAGAATGCTGAGTGCGTAGTTGGCGTTGAGGACAAGGTGGGTCTTGATCACACCGTCGCGGATTACCGTCGGGGCCATTGCGACACCGATAGCGACGCCTTTCGTTGCGGAGAGCTTGTAGGTGGTCTCATATCCACGATCCAGCTCCGCTAGAGCTTCGTCGTAGTCGAATGCAACTGTCACGCCATCCAGATTGGTCAGATCAATGGACTGGCTGATGACGCTGAGGACGGAGTGCAACTTGTAGATTGCCTCCTTAGCATAGTCCTCATTCGCGAACCCCCTAGCGGAAAACTGAAGATTGCTCGGGATCGAAACGTTATCTGGAAGTTTGTCGGCAGTACCCTCTTCACCCTGCATGTTACTCAACCTTCCGTCGCAAATCTCAAAATTACCACCGCGCATCCAGATGGGGGTGAAGTGCGCCAGAACGCAACCACATCTGGGTGAATAATCTGGCGGTGGCGCGGTCGCCCGCGCTATAGAAATGCTACAAGATAAACACGCGGACTAAGCCCGTTACCCTTAGCTTCTTAAAGGGCACTGAAGCAACCATTGGTGCAGGCTTAGCGAAGTGGCGCTTCGTCCGTCACTACAGTCATGTCTGTAGGGTGCAGTGAATGACTGTAGACTGTACGTTTGAGGATCGTTCAACGGACGTTTTTAATTTCGCCTCGAGGTCCTTCTGCTGTTGAGAAAAATGTGTCTCGATAGGGTGGTACGATTTGTTTATCGCTGAAGGGGCCGCTTGCGTTACGCTTGACCCATGACAAACCTACGTATTGGCTATGCCCGCTGCTCCACCGACGCTCAGGATCTCGCCGCTCAGCGCGCGGCGCTGGAGATCCTTGGCGTCGCCTCCGAGCGAATCTACACAGACCATGGGCTGACCGGCCGCAACCGCGACCGGCCCGGGCTTGCCCAGGCGCTGGCCGCTGTGCGGGCGGGCGACACACTTGTGGTGCCCAAGCTTGACCGGCTGGCCCGCTCGGTGCCGGACGCGCGCGACATCGCCGACGGGTTAGCTGAGCGCGGTGTACGGCTCGCGCTAGGAAGCACGGTCTACGACCCAGCCGATCCGATGGGGCGGATGTTCTTCAACGTGCTGGCGACCTTCGCCGAGTTCGAAGCCGACCTAATCCGGCTTCGCACCCGCGAGGGCATGGCGGTGGCCCGCGCCAAAGGGAAGTTGAGGGGCAAGAAGCCAAAGCTTTCCGACCGGCAAGCGGCGGAGTTGACACGGATGCACGCAACTGGGGAGTATTCGGTGTCGGACTTGGCCGAGCTCTTCTCTGTGTCGCGGCCAACCGTCTATCGCACGCTGGCGCGGCAAGGGCCGAAACGTTAATGGCCGACGGTCCATTCCAACCCTTTACAGCCAACCCTTCCAGCGACGGCACGAAGTCTACCGTGGGCAAGATGGGCGGATGCCGGACTTTCGCCGCGGTCGCGAAGGCACCTCGGCCGCACCGCGAAAGCGGCCATTCAAGCGAGAACCAAGGCCGGAACCCGCTCGATCTACACAAGGGGCGGAGAACGGACTTTCGCTGCGCTCGGCTTGAATGACGGAAAAGCGCAAAGCGAACTTTGAAGAGTTTGGCGGTTGCGCCAAAGAGGTCATCAGGCAAAAATGCTGCTGAGAGATGGTATGCGCCTAGACAGACTTCTGCTGGGGGTGGTTTGGGCGGTGTCCATTATGGAATTCATTTTGCTATCCCGTGGTTGAATTAGGACCTGTTGTCTGATGGCAATAATAGTCAAGCCACTTGGTGTGAGTGCAAATTAGTCATGGGATCAACATGAGCAATTTCTCTGAAAATGATGTTCACGAGCATCTCTATGCTACTGGCTTGGAGACGGTAATCGTCGACTGCCCGGAGTTCGACACGCCTGAAGGTGAGTCAATTTCGGCAATCGATCAGCGCTCTGACGAGTATGATTTCCAACTCTGGCGGATCATTAAAGCCCGGGCTTTTGCGAAGCTGGAACGACTGCATGGAACGATACGCTACGGAACCTTCTCCGGATCCAAAGTCAACCTACCCACCGATAAGACTAGGCCCATGGAGCTTGACTTGATAGGCACCCACGAAGACGGCCTTTTCATCCTGGAACTGAAGGTTGAGCGGTCGGCAGAGCGGAACGCGTTCTCCGAATTGTTTGCTTACAGCAACTACATTGCCGGCATCTTTGCTATGTCCGGGCATCAGGATATTACAAACGTTTTAGCTGCCAATCTCGACAACAAGATCACAAAACAGGCGTTCCTGTATGATCTTCTAATCAACGAGCGCGACATCATCGTGTATACGCCAAGCTTTCCTGATGGAAACTTGGAGAGCCTGCAGCTCGACCTCTACCTACCAAGCGACGACGACTTTCGTCACTTTACAAATGAGCTGTTGTCACACGATGCGATGGCGTGCGTGGTGATCTCCTTCGACGATCTTGATGGCTGGTTCGACAGCGCCGAGAAATATGGCAGTCTCAACGGTTGGACCAAGGATCATCTTTCGGCCCTTAGTGGCTATGCCGCTCAATTGATGGAAGCCGAGCGACTGCACGGTTTCTGTTTCATCCGCAAACCTTGGCAAGAGATTCCCCGATTTTACCGCAACAGTCTGTTCATTTGCGCTCTCAACCCTTTTCGCATCGCTGAGCCAGCACGCGCTGACGCGCTCCTTTCGCAGCTGAAGGAATCCGAGCGAGCCTCCTTTTTGGAGACGCCTGAACTGGCCTTTGATGGGAGGTTGATCCGACTGGCGCAGCGAGCGGTAAAGGATTGTCTTACCCACGATTATAGAGCGGAAGTTGAGACCCCCTACTGGGGCGCGATAGTCGTCGAGAGCCAAGAGGTGGTTTTCACCCATAACTTTGCCTTCCGGCCAACTGGGATCTTGCGCGAGGCCTATCTAGATTACCTCAACGACCTCTATGCCCGTGAGGCCGCAGGCGACGGCTGGGGTGAGGACGTCTCCACCCTCAAAATCAATGAGGTCAACAATTGGATGCGCGCTTGGATGTTCATGGAGGGCTGCGGGTTCAAGGCGGGTGAGGCACTCGACGACCAGGCGGATGACGACAGCACAGAATTCAAGGCTGAGGCATAGTTGCCCACTAGACTTGCCAAAGTGCATATCCACTTCGCTTGTGCTGCAACAGACCCAAAAATTCCGCTGACTATTCGTCAAGAAGTTGTTCCGAATGTCCGTTTTTGACTTGGCGAAAAGAAAAGAAGGGTACTTTCCGGGCTGGGACCGGTCATCCGCGGCGGCACGCACGAAGGGCGGCTTCGGGCCGGGAGCGACGGCCACCACTGCCTGCCAGGCGCACGACCCGCTGCGTCGCCGAATGTCCGCTCCGAGCCCAATGCCGTCATCTGGTTCGGGCCTCGAATAGCAATTCGTATTCGCTGTCGAGGTCGCTGTTCCCGGGCTCAAATTGGATTGGGGTGATACCAGATCGGAGCCAATGCTCCTTGAACTGGCGATGTATCCTATCCACCGAGAGAGGCGATACGGACATGGCATGCGCCGCCGCATCGGCATCATCGACATCCATGAGCCCAATCACGCAAAGGGGCTGGCCTGGACAGAGATACCATGCTTCGTGCCGCACTCCCTCACGGTGGAGAGATTCCAAAACCTCTTCCATGTGGCCGCGCATGTAGTTGCTCCACTGCCGCACGCGGAGTTCGTCGCAGGTGAGAGGGATCTTGGCAGCGCGATAGGTCATGATTTGACTCTCGGTGAACTGGGCGATGTCTGCAAGGCAAGCAGTTGGAGTGCTCAGAGCCGGCACGGTTCAAGGTTTCTCGAGCCGGACGTCTGAACTGACCGAAGTGATCGGGCCCGAGCCCATCTTGCATTTTTCTGCAAGGCGTTTGGAGGTCTGCTATCGGTTGCTCACCGAGGATATTTATGAAGGACTCGCCTATGAGCATTCGTATCGCCCTGTCCAGCGACCATGCTGCTATCGAACTTCGTCAGGCAATCGCCCGTCATCTTGCGGACCAAGGTTTTGACGTAGTCGACATCGGGCCGACGGAGCCTGAGAGCACTGACTATCCGAAACATGGCGAAGCGGCAGCGAGGCTTGTCAAGTCTGACGACTGTCAGCTTGGCATCGTCTTATGTGGCACAGGCCAAGGTATCATGATGGCCGCGAACAAAGTGAAGGGTATCAGGTGCGGTGTCTGCGCTGACGTATTTTCGGCCCGAATGATCCGCCAACACAACGATGCCAATATGCTATCATTGGGTGCGCGCGTGGTTGGAGAAGGCTTGGCACTGGAAATAGTTGATGCGTTCATGAACGCTAGCTTCGAAGGTGGTCGACATTCGACGCGAGTTACAATGATCGACGCGCTGGAAAGCTGAACGCCGCCATTCGCGCAGCCGCAGCAAAAACTCGCTTTGTCCGCTTCGCGCAGTCATCGCTCTTCTTCGTAGTTTTCATTCTCTCGTTCTGCCGATACTGTCCCCCATGCTTGGTTGGCAGAGTCTTCTGGGGGGCTGCATTGAGATATAGGCACTTTCTTTTCGATCTTGACGATACTTTGCTCGACTTCCGGTCTTCTGAGAAACGGTCATTTGATCAAACGATGGAAATCGTTGGGCTAACCGATAGTGCGTCCACACTCTACTCAGACTATAGGCGGGAGAGCGCCGCGCTTTGGGTGGAACTGGAGAGAAAGCAGATCGACAAATAATTTCTTAGGGTTGAGCGGTTTCGGCGCACATTCGCGCTCCACGGCGTCGAAGCTGATCCGTTCAAAGCCAGCGCAATCTACCTCGACATCTTGCCTGAGACCATCGTACTTGTCGACGGAGCCAAGCGGCTTTGCGAAACTCTTGCCAGCGTCGGAGAGCTTGGCGTCATCACCAATGGCATTGATGCGGTTCAGCGGAGGCGGATCGAAAAGTCAGGCTTAGGCGAATGGTTTTCGTTCGTAGCAACTTCCGAGAAGTGCGGATTTGCAAAGCCGGATGCGCGATTTTTCGAGTTTGCGGCCGGAAGTTTTAGCTCTTTCAGAAAGTCTGAGGCTATTATTTTTGGCGACCGAATTGATGCTGATATCGCGGGCGCCATTCAGTTTGGGATTGATAGTTGCTGGTTCAACCCACGAGGACTAGCGGGCGAGGAGCTGCTTATTCCCACGTTCGAGGTATCACATCTCGATGAGATTGACGGCTGTCTGTGTGATCGACCATGAAAAGGGAATGTTGATGAAATTCGGTCTCCTGCTGTTTCCGAAACTCACCCAGCTCGACCTGACTGGCCCTCTTGAGGTCTTCAGCCGAATGAATGGCGTTGAAACCGCGTTGGTCTGGAAGACGCGAGACCCCGTTCCGTCTGACCGGGGCATGCGCATCCTCCCTACGCACACCTTTGACGAAGCACTAGAGTTGGACCTCATTTTTGTGCCAGGTGGACCGGGACAGATCGAGTTGATGGAGGACCAGGAAACCCTGAATTATCTGCGGCTCGTCGGAGGGCAGTGCCAGTGGGTTACTTCCGTCTGCACAGGCTCTCTGATCCTCGCCGCAGCAGGTCTGCTCATGGGATACCGTGCAACCTCGCATTGGTCTTCGATTGATCAACTTGGCCTGTTTGGTGTCGAACCTGTTGCTGAACGCGTGGTCCGAGACCGAAACCGGATTTCCGGCGCCGGGGTCACATCTGGCATCGACTTCGCGCTGAACATTGCTGCTGATCTACTCGGCGAGAAGGCCGCCCGATCAATCCAGCTTCAGATCGAGTATGATCCTGAACCGCCTTACAAAGACGGCTCACCTCGTAGCGCCGACCCCGAGCTAGTGTCTGAAATTCGCTCGGACATCGCGCCTTTCATTGCCAGACGAAAGCGGGCGTCTGAAGCGGCGGCTCGTGCTTTGCGATCGTAAAAGAGCCTGGGGCGTGACGGAAGCCGGTTAGAAGATAGACGTCCGGAAAGTCCGCCCTGCCGACCTTCATCCTCCGATAGTGCTGCGCGATAGACGAATGGCCGGTCTGGTGAAACTGCACCGCGGCGATCGGCAAGGGACTGAACGGCAGGTCAGGGCTGGGAGCGACGGCCGCCGCGGCTCGCCAGGTGTTCGCCTCGCTGCGCGGACGGAGTCCGCTTCGAGCCCTTTTTGACCGATGCAAAAACGCGGCCGGATGGCCGCTTCGGAGCAGCGAACCATACCCCACATACTTCAGGTCTTTGTCCGGTCGGCGACCATAGAACAGTCCCTTACTCGGGGTCGGGGCGCTTGAGGCGGCCGCCGCGCCTCGTGCTCTTCCTCGAGCCCTTGGGCTAACCGGCGTCTCCCGCCTTCAGCCTCTCGATCGCACTGAGCATGGTGGACACGAAAAGATCGAGGTCGTCGTTGTTCAAATGACCAAGGGCCATCGCATTGACGTCTCGAGCGGCGGCCTGCGCCGGGCCGCGTAGGTCGCGGGCCTGAGTCGTAAGGTGAATTGTCTTGGCCCTTGCGTCAGTCGCGTGCGCCCGGCGTTCGATAAGACCGTCCCGCTCCATCCTCGCGAGAGTGTTGGCCATGGTCGCCTGCTCGACATCGAGACGTTCGAATAAGTCGCGCTGCGTCAGACCGTCCTCCTCCCACAGCGCGAGCAACGTCATGAACTGCGCGGGCGCGAGACCCAACGGACGGATACGCTCATGCAGGCGCTGCGCAAAGAGCCGAGCCATATGGTTGGCGAGATAGCCCGCGGAGCGGGCGCGATCGAAAGTGTCGGTTGCCATGGCGGACGAATAGATCTTGCATAGCATGCTGTCCATATCTAACTGATAACATAGTATGCTATCTAAATGGAGGTCCCCATGTCCCGTACCACTCTCGTCGCGCTGCACGGCATTTCCGGCGCCGCGGCCCTTCTCACCATTGCAACCTTCTGGGTTTCGGCGCTGACGGCCGAACTCGTCCTCGCCACCCCGGGCTTCGTGGCCGTTCGGACGGCGATCCTCTATGCGCTACCGGTGCTCGTGATCGCCATGATGGCCGCAGGTGCCACCGGGACGCAACTCGCGGGGCGGTCCAAAAAGCCCGTCATTCGGGCCAAGCGCCGCCGCACCATCATCGCGGCGGCCAACGGCCTGCTCATCCTCATTCCCGCGGCGGTGTTCCTGGGCTTCCGGGCACGAGCCGGGCTTTTCGACGCGGTTTTTGCCACCGTGCAGATCGCCGAGCTGGCCGCCGGTGCGGTGAACATCACCCTGCTTTCGCTCAACATGAAGGCCGGGATGGCGATGCGCGCGCGGCGTCTCCGGGCCGGAAAGGCCACAGCATGAGAGCCGTTTTCGCCTATCTCGCCGTCATCGGATCGGCCGCGTTCACCGGCACGATGCTCTGCATCGGCCTCGCCTTCGGCGGCTACTGGACCAGCTTGCCGGCGGAAGAGTTCCTCGCATGGTTCGCCGCGAACAGCGGATTAATCGCGCGGACGATACCGGTCGTGGCGGGACCCGCGCTGCTGGGACTTATTGGGTCGCTCTGGCTGGCGCGTCGGGAACGGGGGGCACGTGGTGCATGGGCGATCGCCACCGCCGCAATGCTCGGACTGGCGTTCGTCACAGCGGTCTATCACCTGCCAGCGAACGCGGCACTCGCCAGCGGAGAGATTCCGCCAGAAGCCGTGTCGGCGACGTTACGGACATGGCTGACCCTCCACGCCCTCCGCAGCGCGCTCGGTCTCGCGGCGAGCGGCTTCGCGCTTTGCGCGGCTCGTCTTGAGTAAGACGTCCATGATGAGCGGTGTGCATTCTTGTTCTTGCCCTGAATGCAGACCTTCGAACAATTGTCGCGAAAGGCAAGTTTGTCCGCCCTGCCGACCTTCATCCTCCGATAGTGCTGCGCGATAGACGAATGGCCGGTCTGGTGAAGCTGCACCGCGGCGATCGGCAAGGGACTGAACGGCAGGTCAGGGCCGGAGAGCGACTTGGTTCTCCACCGAGGTGGTCCGGCGGCACGCTGCCACGCCGCAGGGCCGCTTTGAGCCCTCTGCCGCCATTGAAACTGGTGGCGGGGCGGCCTATGCTCGGCCCGCCACAGACGGAGATTCATGCACAGAGGCTTCGATTGAACCGCATGTAGCGGCATCGCTCGGCACATGGATGCCGACCCTTTTTGCATGATTTCTGTGGAGTTCTCATGGAGAACGTTAACGTGCTGATCCGGCCCTTTGACGCGGCAACGGATTTGAAAAAACTGTCGACCATCTGGTTCGAAGCCTCGCTGGAGGCGCACCCCTTCATCGGTGAGAAAAGGCTGACTGAACAGCGCAAGCTGATCGAGGAGGCGTATCTGCCGAAGGCGGAGACTTCCGTGGCCTGCATTGACGGAGAAGCTGTTGGCTTCATCAGCCTTCTGGGATGCTTCATCGGCGGGATATTCATCGCGCCGGGCTGGCAAGGTCACGGTATCGGGCGCACGCTTATCGCCGATGCCTTGGCCCGGAAGGGCGATTTGTCCCTTGAGGTCTATACCGAGAATGAACGAGCCGTCCGCTTTTACAGGACGCTCGGATTTCAGGAGGTTTCTCGGCGCGCGGTCGATGACTTCGGGTTCCCGTTCCCGAATGCGGCACTCCGTATCAAGACCTGAGAGCAGGTCTGGCAGGGCTATTCCCTGCCAGACCACATTCGCGAAGGTATGGATCGAGCCCTTCGTGGCCTTTCAGAGCCGTTCCAGCGCGGTCGTGACTGTCTCAGCCAACACTTCTGCCGGCAATGTGCCGTCAAGCCTCAGAACCGGAGCGGTTTGTGCTTTGAGCCAGCGTTCATGCTGCGCGAGATTGCGTCCTGTGAACGAGGGGTCATCATAGCGAGATGCCCAGTCACGGAATGCCAGATGGCCTTCATACATGTCGCCACCCGGCAGGATACGATCACCATGTCTTCGTGCCTCTCGGCTCTCCAGACGTCGCAGCCGTATCGCGGTAGGTGTATATAGGAAGGCGATGATCTCGACATGCTCAATCAGGATATCCCCCCACCCCATAAAGGAGCCTGACAGAACCCAACCGTCCGTCTGGGATTGCCGCTGTTGTATCAAGCGGACCCGATCTTCTGGCAGGCGCTTTGTCGTGAATGGTGGGTTTGTTGGCATCCAATAGAAATCGTCTACGTCCAGCAGTGGAACGCCCATCTGCGCGGACAGTGTCGCGCCAAGCGTTGAGACGCCCGAGCATGACGCTCCGATCAAGTATATTCTTGGCACGTCAGTCCCGCTGCTAGCATTTAAAACCAAGCGGGCATTAGCGGTACGCGTCACCTTCTACAATGTCCGCTTCGTCCCGCTCAGCGGACCTTTGCTGTCGGAAAACGCTTCGCGGCGCACAAACGACCGCTTCGGTGAAGCTGCGTCGCGGCGTGGCCCAACCTGGCGAATATCCGTAGCGGGCCGTGAGTGTCAGGCAGCGGGAGGCGGGAGGGTCCATGCGGTTTGTCCGGTTCAGCAGTTTTGCCAGGGCATCTCGCGATTACGGTCAGTTGACCCGCTGCGCACAAAAAAAGTCGGCGCGTGTTGCAATGTCGGCGCGCGGCAACTCCGTGATTTGGTATCCGAGCGCGGTGTAGGTCTCGCGCATAATGGCGCAGGTTGCTTCGGCTTCGGTGGGGGTCTGCTTGCGTTCGGTGTCCTGTGTGAAGACCTCGTTCCAGTAGGGCGCAAGGAAGACGCGGGCGTTGTAGCGGGCTGCCTTGGCCGCTGCGGCGATGTGGGGCGGCACGGGGAGGCCGCAGAGGGTCAGGTAGCCCATTATGTCGGGAATGCCTCGGTCGAAGATCACGGGGCCTGAAAGCGCCTCAGCGTCCTCGTAGGCGCGCAGATCGCGTTCAAGCATCCGTTCGGCATAGGCCATGCGGTCCGCCCAGGGGAGGGCGTCTCCGCCGCGCGCCATCTCCTCGCGAATGATCGCGCGGCCGGATTCGGGGATCGTGTGAAAGCCGCGGCGGGCGAGTTCGGTGATCAGGCTGGTCTTGCCCGCACCGGGGCCGCCCGTCACGACGAAGAAATGGTCGCTCATGAGCAATCCTCGATGGTGAAAGGGGAGGGCTGCAAAGCGATCGACACGCCACGGGCGCGGATCAAAGCAGCCAGAATTTTCGTAGGGAAAACAGCACCGGTCTGCGTGACAGAGGCAAATCCTCTGACGAGAAAGGCAGAACTATCTGGTGCTTTTCAGAGGTTTTTGGTGGAGCCTAGGGGGATCGAACCCCTGACCTCTTGCATGCCATGCAAGCGCTCTCCCAGCTGAGCTAAGGCCCCATATATTGCCGTTTCCGGCGGTGGGCGATGCCGTTTCCGGCGTCGTGCGGCGTGATCTACGCAAAGCCGCGGGCGGGTTCAAGGGAAAAAATCGCCGCCCGTGGCAGAAAGTTTCGACAAGCTCAGTTGTCGTCGTCCTCACCCGCGACATCGGTGATGTCGTCGAGCGAAACGTTGTCGTCGTCCTCGTCCTCGAGCACGTCGTCGTCGTCGAGATCGACCTCGACGTCGTCTTCCAGCAGATCGACGTCTTCCACGTCGTCCTCGGAGGCTCGACGCTTGGCGCCGTCGGCGGAGTCGGCAACGAGCATCGCACGCTTGCCGGTATCCAGTTGCAGGACCTCGCCCGTGTAGGGGCTGACGATCGGGTCTTTGTTCAGGTCATAAAAACGCTTGCCAGTGGTCGGGCACACGCGTTTCGTACCCCATTCTTCCTTGGGCATGGGTGATCCCCTTCAGCTTGTCCGGTCAGGTCGACAATCCGCGCCCTCTGACATATCACAGGAGCGGTGTCAAAGGCTTTGGCCATATCGGTTCCGAGGCGAGGGATATGGGGCAGATTACTCTTCCTGGCAACCCGCCAATCGCGGTCAACCTGCGTCGCTCGGCGCAGGCACGGCGACTTTCGTTGCGCCTCAGCCAGATCGACGGCCGGGTGACGCTGACAATGCCGCGCCGGCTGCCCGAACGCGAGGCCCTGGGCTTCCTGCGCGAGAAGGAAGCCTGGCTGCGCAGCCATCTCGAGGCGCGGGGCGAGGACGTGCGAATCGGCCCCGGGGCGCGGCTGCCGGTCGAGGGGGCCGAGCGCGAGATCCGTGTCGGGACCGGGCGCGCGGTGCGGCTGGGCGAGGGCTGGATCGAGGTGCCGGGCTCCGAGGACCGGACGGCCGCACGGTTGCAGGGCTGGCTGCGGACGCTGGCCCGGGACCGGCTGGCCGAGGCCTCGGACCGGTACGCCTTCGCGCTGGGGCGGCCCTACACGCGGCTGACGCTGCGCGACACGCGCTCGCGCTGGGGCTCGTGCACCGCGGACGGGGCGCTGATGTATTCGTGGCGACTGGTGCTCGCACCGCCCGAGGTGCTCGGCTACGTCGCCGCCCACGAGGTCGCGCACCTGGCCGAGATGAATCACTCGCGGGCGTTCTGGGCGGTGGTCGAGCGGCTCTACGGCGACTGGCGGGCGCCCCGCCGCTGGCTACGCGACGAGGGCGGGGCGCTGCACCGGTACCGTTTCGGCGATTGACCTGCGGGAAATTCGTGATCACATGTCGCAATCATGAACGCCGCACCCCGCTCCACCGACATTGCCTCCTCTGCCCATGACCGCGTCTACCGCGGTCTGCGCACGCGCATCATGCTCGGACAGATCCCGCCGGGCGAGGCGCTGACCCTGCGTGGCATCGGCAAGGAGTTCGAGGTCTCGATGACCCCCGCCCGCGAGGCGGTGCGCCGGCTGGTGGCGGAGGGCGCGCTCAGCATGTCCTCGTCGGGGCGGGTCTCGACCCCGGAGCTGTCCAACGAGCGCATCGAGGAGCTGGCCGCGCTGCGGGCGCTGATCGAGGTGGAGCTTGCCTCGCGGGCGCTGCCGCGGGCGCACATGGCGCTGATCGACCGGCTGCAGACGATCAACGGCACCATCGCCGAGATGATCCGCAACCGCGATTCGGTGGGCTACATCCGGTCGAACCTCGAGTTCCACCGCACACTCTACCTGCGGGCGCAGGCGCCGGCGATGCTGGCCATGTGCGAGACGGTCTGGCTGCAGCTCGGGCCCACCATGCGGGCGCTCTACGGGCGGCTGCGGCGCACCGAGGCACCGCAGTACCACCGCCTGATCATCGCGGCGCTCAAGGCCGGGGACGAGCCGGGGCTGCGGCTTGCGGTGCGCTCGGACGTGACGCAGGGCCTGCGGATGCTGGCGAGCTAGATCTTCACTGGCACGCTACTCGGTCCCGCGTGGCGCGATCAGGTCGCCCTCGGCCAGATCGGCGGGCGGGTAGAGCACCACGTGGTCCCCCGCGGTCAGCCCCTCCACCACCTGCGCAGCGACGCCATTACCCGGCCCGATCGCAACCGGCACCTGCCGGGCGCGCCCATCCTCGGCCCGGAACACCGCCCAGCCGCCACCGGCGCGGAAGAGCGCGCTCTGCGGCACCTGAAGGGCGTCGTCTGCCTCCCATGTCACGATGCGCACCACGACGCGGTAGCCGTGCCCGAGCGAGGCACGCGCCTCGAGCGGGCCGGTGAAGCGCACGGTGACGTCGACGCGCTGCTCCTCGACCCCGAGCGCCGAGACCTTGGTGCGCCCCAGCGGCGCGATGCGGGTGACCTCGCCATCGAGCGGCGCGTCGCCGCCCCAGTCGTCGATCAGCACCCGGTCGCCCAGCGAGACCTGCACCGCGTCCGAGGAAGTCAGCTCGACCACCACCTCGAGATCGTTGGCGATGTCACCGAGCTCGACCACTGCGGTGCCGGCGGCCACGATGGTCTCGCTCTGCTGCAGCACCCGCAGGATGCGCCCGGCAATCGGCGCCACCAGCGGGATGTCGGCGGAATGGTTGCCCGCGACGGCGGCGGCAAGCCCGAGGTCGTCGAAGCTGATGAGCTGGGCGCGGGCGTTGGCGAGCTCGGCCTGCCGCATCAGCACCGCCGCCCGCGCGGTCTCGAGCCGGGCGGCCGCCGCGCGCGCCTCGGAGCGGAACCGGTCGAGCGCGGCGGAGCTGATCGTGCCGCGTTCGGCAAGGGTCTGGCTGCGGGTGTATTCCGAAGCGGCGAGATCGGCGTCGGCGGCGGCGGCGTTGACCTCGGCCTCGGCCACCTTGAGCGCGGCGGCGGCGGCGTCGGTCGCGGCCATCGCCTGTTCGCGGGTGCGGATGTCGAGCGCGTCGGGGTTGGTCGGGCGCATGTGAGCCACCGGCGCGCCCTGTTCCATCTCGTCGCCCGCGATCACCTGCACCCGCAGGAGCCTCCCGGCCACCGGCGTCGAGACCACGTAGACGTCGTGAACCTGTGTCTTGCCCTCTTCGTCGATGGTGACGGTCAGCGGGCCCTGCGTGACCTCGCCAATATCGACGAGCGTCGCACGCGGCCAGAAGGCGGCCACCAGTGCGCCGCCCAGCAGCAGCGCGAGCAGGGTCCAGAGGATCAGGCGGGTGCGGTTGCGTCGGTCGGCCATGTCGTCAGTCCCGTGTCTTGAGCGCCGCGACCAGGTCGGCCCGGTCGACGTTGCGTTTCACCAGCAGCCCCGAGATCGCGGCGCCCGCGATCACCACCAGCGCGGCGCTGCCGAAGGTGGTGGGCAGGAAGACCACCGGAATGGTGTAGAGCTCCGAGGAATAGGCTGCCGCCAGCACCTGTGCAAAGCCCGCGCCCAGCACCGCGCCGAGCGGAAGGGCCAGCAGCGTCACCAGCCCCAGCTCGCCGAGCAGCACGTAGGCGGCCTCGGCCTTCGAAAAGCCGATGACCCGCAGCGAGGCAAGGTCGCGGGCGCGCTCGGCCAGCGCGATGCGGGCGGCGTTGTAGATGATGCCGAAGGTGATGACGAAGGCCATGCCGGACATGATGAACCGGGTCCAGCCGGCGCCCTGGTTCATCACCGTGACGAAGGCGTCGCGGGCCTCGTGCTTGAGGCTGACGCCCGCCACCGTCGGCAGGCCCTTGAGCCAGGCGTAGATCTCGGGCGCGCGGGCCTCGTCGAGCCGCAGGGCGGCGGCGCTGACCCGGCCGGGCTCGCCCAGGGCGCGGTTGAGGCCGTCCATCGCCATGTAGGCAGGGGCGCCCAGCACCGAGTCGGCCACCGCCGCCACCGGCAGCTTAAGCACCGGCCGCGCGCCTTCGCGCACCTCGACAGTCAGGGTCTGGCCGACCTCGAGCTTCAGCTTGGCGGCCAGCGCGCCGGACAGCACCAGCCCCTCGGAGCGCATGGGAATCGGCGCCAGCGCAGGCGTGAGCGCGCGGTTGAGCTCTGGCGCGGCGGGCAGGCCGGTGATGCTGCCGCGGTGGCTCTGGCGGCCGTTGCGCAGGATCACGGCGACATCGCGCCGCCCTTCGACCCGCTCGACCCCGGGAATCCGGGCAAGCTCGTGCAGCACCTTGTCCGAGACGGCGCTGGTGAAGGTCACCGAGGCCTCGGAGCGGTCGATCACGTCGAAACTGAGCGCCACGGCCTGCGAGAAGCCGGCGTGGATCGTCAGCATGCCCCCCGACAGCGCCATGCCGCAGGTGATACCGAGCACCGCGCCCGCCATGCGGAAAGGCGTGCGGGAGAAGCGGCGCAGCACCATGCGGGTGGGCTGGTCGAGCCAGCGCGTCAGGCCGCGCCAGCGCCCGGCCGAGGCATAGTCGGCAGGGGCAGGGGGGCGCATCGCCTCGGCGGGCTGCAGCGCGAAGATGCGGCGCAGAACGATGGCGCCGCCGGCGGTCGCGGCAAGGACGCTGACACCGATGCCGGTGGCAAAGGCCGCGGGCTCGAGCCGGAACACGAGGAAGGGGAACTTGAAGAAGGCGAGGTAGAGCTGGACCATGCCCCGCCCCGCCGCCACCCCGGCAAGGCAGCCCAGCAGCGCCCCGGCCAGGGCGATGGCCAGCACCAGCTTCAGGTAATGCACGCCGATCTCGGCGGAGCGATAGCCGAAGGCCTTGAGCAGCCCGATCTCCTCGCGCTCGGCCTGCACCATGCGGGCGATGACGATGTTGAGCAGAAAGGCCGCGACGGCCATGAACATCGGCGGCACCGCGCGGGCGGACTCGCGCAGCCCATCGATCTCTTCCGACACGAAGCGGTTCGAGAACATGTCCTCGCGCCCATAGGCGCCGATGCCGCCGTAGGGCTCGAGCACCCGGTCGACCGCGTCGAGCACCGCCTGCTCGTTGGCGCCGCGGCCGAGGCCGATCAGCGCCTCGCTGAAGGCGCCGTCCATGTCGAAGGCGGCGGCCATTGTCGCGGGCGAGAGCCACAGCACGCCGAAGCGGCTGTCGTCGGGCACCATCTCGCCGGGGGCTGCGCTGTAGAGGAACTCGGGCGAGCGGGCGAGACCCACGATCCGGAAGCTCCGCCGCGCGCCGTTCATGGTCGTAGACAGCATGTCGCCGGGACGCAGCCCGTGGGCGGCGGCGAAACTGTCGAGCACCACCACCTCGTCGGGGCGGCCGCGCTCGAAGAGCCGCCCGGCCTCGATCCGGATGGCGTTCAGCGCGGGCGCGTCGTCATAGGGCAGGGACAGAGCCTGCGCCTGCAGCGGCACGTCGCGGTCGGGCAGGTCGATCAGCGCGGCGCCACCGATGCGCCCCTCGACCGCGCCGACGCCCTCGAGCGCCGCCAGCGCGTGCAGGACCTGCTCCGGCGCGCGGGTGACCGGGGCGATCACGTCGGCCAGCCGGTAGCGCTCGTAATAGCCGCGCCGCGTCTCGTCGAGCGAGGACACCAGCCCGGACATCATCACCTGCATCGTCACGCCAAGCGCCATGACAACGGCGATGGCCAGCGCCTGGCCCTTCATCCGCCACAGGTCGCGCAGGAGCTTGCGGTCGAGCGGGCCTACCATTCGATCTGCTCCGCGCGCAGCTTGCTGGCGTTCCGCTCTTCCGAGCGGATCGCGCCGTCGGCGAAGCGGATCACCCGGTCGGCCATGGCGGCGGTGGCGGCAGCGTGGGTGACGATGAGCACCGTGGTTCCAAGGCTCTGGTTCAGATGCTGCAGCACCCCTAGCACCTCGCGCCCGGTGGTGCTGTCGAGCGCGCCGGTGGGCTCGTCGCAGAGCAGCACGTCGGGCTGCTTGGCCACGGCGCGGGCGATGGCGACGCGCTGCTGCTCGCCGCCGGACAGCTGGCTGGGGAAATGGCCGCGCCGCGCGCCCAGCCCCACCAGCGCCAGCGCCTCGTGCGGGGGCATCGGGTCGCGGGCGATCTCGGTCACCAGCTCGACGTTTTCTTCGGCGGTGAGCGAGGGCATGAGGTTGTAGAACTGGAAGATGAAGCCGAGATGGTCACGCCGGTAGCGCGTGAGCTGCCGGTCGGTCATCGCGGTCAGCTCGCGGTCGCGGAACCACGCCCGCCCCGAGCTCGGCCGGTCGAGACCGCCGAGGATGTTCAGAAGTGTCGACTTGCCGCTGCCCGAGGGCCCGAGAAGCACCACGATTTCGCCCGCTGGAAATTGCAGGTCGACCCCGCGAAGCGCGTGAACCGCCGAGGCGCCCTCACCGTAGGTGCGGGTCAGGGCTTCGGCCCGATAGGCGAGTTCGGCCATGGTCTTCCCTCCATGGCCGCGAGCCTAGCGGTATTGGCGCGCGCTTGTCTTGTGCGGGATCAATC